>CAZOLE010000014.1:10151-16013 GCA_964580445.1 uncultured Porphyrobacter sp. | reverse complement strand
GCGCAATCGGCCCGGTCCTTGGCATGAGAAAAAGCGGGAAGAGAACGGGAAAGAGCGCGTAGAAGACCACCGTCAGCACGACGTTGAGGATCGGCACCCATTTCATCGCATTATGCGCGATCGAAGAATAGGTGCGTTCGGTCTGGATATCGGCTCGGGTCTGGGCAAACGCATCAACACTTGAAGCGCCGCTTGATCCGGCAAAGCCGTGCATTGCCTGGTTCATCGCGTTGATCGTCAGCACCTGGCGAAAGATGCTGCTCGCATCCTTCGAAATGCCTGTCAGATATTGGTAAGCAACGGGCAAGTCCGCGATGAGCTTGGCTTTAGCGAGCGCTTCGGTTTGCCTCGGATAGAGCTGGCGGCCGGCCACAAGCGTCATCTCATCGATCATGCTCGCCCATTGGCCAGATAGGCTTGTGTAGGCCTCACGGCAGGTGACGATATTGGCTGTGACGCTGTCATCGCCTTGGCGGGTCAGGAACTTCTGCGCACGCGCCGGGCTGCCCGGCGCTATCGTTGCCCAGATGTCATCGCTTTCTGAGAGCTCTTTCATCGAATAGCGGCCAAGCAGCAGATCATAGAACACGCACTGGCGCACATGCTCATCGAAATTGGTTGCAAATTCAGGATCAGCGATGCGTAAGGATCGCGTGGCCTCAAGCAAGCGCGCGCCATAGATCATACCGTTCTTCGAATAATTGAGGTCATCGGGCAGCCCGAACACGGTCTCAGCCGAACGCGTTAGATAATCGCCAATCTGGCTGGTGAAGCTCGCCATAAGTGCAAGGCCGAGCGGAACATTGGCGACAGTCGCAGGAGCCAGGCTGGGATTGACGCGGTCTGTCACTTGCACATCCATGCGCGGCACCATCAGGCACATATAGATGAGTGTCGCTCCCAGGAACCAGTTGAGCCAAGCGCGCCAATTCTGATTGAATGCAACGACTATAACCGCCAGCGTCATAGCCATAACGAGCGCCACCTGAATCAGGCTCTTATAGCCTCCGGCACCCGTCCAAGCGGCTACGGCGTTCAGGACATTGACGATGTATTCGCCGCCGCCCGTGGTGAAGATCTCAACCATTGTCTTTGCCTCAGGGCACTATCGAGCGCGATTGCAGGCCGCGCGACCAGTCGAGCGCAGCCGACATGGACGGTGACATCGACGCGGCGAGCGCGTTTTCGATCATCGCTGTCTTCTCGATGATCTGCATGATCGCAGAGACTTTGGCTTGGCCTGTCGCTTGCCGCTGGATGAGACTGCTACGCACTTCGGTCACTTGTCCGCGCCAGATCGCCAACTTGGCTTCGTCAGCGGCAATAAAGCTCGCCATCGAACGGCCAGCTTCCGAGACGATCCGGTCAAGGATTGCATAGAGCAGGTCGACGCTTGCAATCTCAGCCAGCGTGTCGCGGTCATCGGTCGGCATGCCGCGCCCATAGGCGGCTTGGACAGTTAGTATCTTGTAGAGCGGGATCGAGGCGACCTGAAGCAGCTCCTTTTCGGCATTCCCGATGGCCGTGTCCGTCCGGATCGCATCGACCATATTGCCAATGAGCTGCGCCACCCGTGGTCGGATCGCCTTGGCGTTTGACAGGCTCATCTGCTGGAAGGTGGGATTGAGGCAGAGATCGGTTTCATCGCAGCGAAACACGCGCACGCTTTGGCCTTCGGTTCCATCAAGCAGCGCGCTCACCAGCGTCGAAGACGCATCGCCCGCGAAGGGCACAAACTTGCCCGGCTCGTCATCCTTGGGCGGGACGTAGATAACCGTGCCGATCAGCGTCATAGCGTATTCGGCGAGTTCGCGGTCGAAAGTGCCGCTGGGGTTGAAGAAGGCGCTCTCTTTAAGGACGTGCCAAGTGTAGTTGCGCGCTACGCCGGGATTGACGTCTGCATAGTCACTACCGGCGCTTTCATTGGTTGAAGCGCGCTGGCCTCGCGTGCCGCAGCCATGCTTGGCAGCGGCATAGTCGGTGAAGATGCCTTCAGAATTCCCGATCGCTTCGCAGATCGCTTTGTCGGCCAAATCACCTTTGGGCCACAGGCCTCCCACCAGTCCCTGCGCCATCTCGCAGGAATTGATCGAGAGATTGTTCATGAGCTGAGCCTTTTGGCTAAACTCCTGCATGATCTTATTGCATTCAGGGCAGACGGTATCGATCGCCAAGCTGAAGGCGAAGCCGACTGCATTGTTGGCCACTGCCTTCATCAGCGCGACCATCTCGCTTGCGTTGATAAAGGAAAAGGAGCCCGCAAAGATATCGATCCCGCCGCACCCCGCACGCGCTCTTGGCAATTGCAGATTGGCGATATTGGTCGTCTTTTGCGGAAATCGCGTCCACACATTGCCCAGACTATAGTAGCCTGCGGACTGGCCTTCGAAGGCGGTCGGACCAGTGACGTTGGCCGCCGCGCCCATATCATCCATGAAGCGGTCCATGCTGTCGCCGACATTTGCCGCAAGAGGCGAGGCTATCATGCTGGCAGCAGCAAGGCCGAGCGCAGCGTTTCTGATGCTAGTAATCATGTCCGGCTTCCTTTGAGGTGAGGAGATAGATACGGTCTTGCAGCTCATCAGCGGACAGCACGCCGTATCCGATCGGGATCGGCCGTTTGGCCTCGCTGTCCCACAAGACCAAAGCGGGCGTTGCTTTGGTCTCAAGGCCCATCCGCTCTCTTTGATTGGTCTCGACCCTGTAGTCGGGGAAATGCCTTGACGGCCCGCCATCGGTTGAGATCGCGCGTACGGTGATCCCCCAGCGGCTGGCGACGCCTTTTACGATCGGGCTCATCACTTCGCAGGGGCCACAAGTGGCGCTAAAGAAATAGAATAGGCCATAACGCTCCGAGAGCCTGCCCATCACATTGTCGCGCTCGGCCGCGCGCACATCCTGCCACTGCTTTTTGGCGACTGCTCCAACGGGGCGCTGCAACGTGTAGTCAAGGTCTGGATCCTGCCAGATGGCCCGCTGCCAGACGTCGGAGAAGAGCGAAGCACGATCGAGCTGCGCGCGCTGGAAGCGGATGTACGCTGCGACATTGTCTCTCGTCGGATAGAGGATCGCGCGCGCTTTCAACTCGCGCAGCTCGCTGGTAATTGCTTCCAATTCTTGGGTGGCTGGTATCGCCTCCTGCTCCGGTTCTACCTCTTGCTGTGGCTCGTTTTTGGGGATCGGCTTGGCGCAATAGAACCAATAGCCGAGCTTGCGCTCCTGGCAGTAGAGCGTGTCTGCTGCAGTGCTTCTCTCGGTGCTCTCAACTCGCTGTGCGCTTGCTGGCACTGCGCTCAAGACTGCCGAGATGAGGATTAGCGCAAGCCGTGATGCTATGCTCATCATTGACCGCCCCTTGCGTAATAGTCGTCGATCTTTTGCTGGATGAGGATGCTCGTTTCGAGCTCATCGGGGAGGCGCGCCGCTTCGGTGAATTCGGCATAGACTTCGCTGAAATCCATGAGGCTCAAATCAAGCTGCGCAAACTCGTCGAGGGTAAATCCTTCGCACTGCTCGTGCTTGGGCTTGTCCCATGGTTTGGGGAGCTGTTTGCGACCCTGTTCCTGCAAGATGCGCGAGAGCTTACTTTCAAAGCAGCAATAGGCTTTCTTCTTGGTCAGGCAGACACCGAGGAATTTCTTCGAACAATAGGTCCCGACATAGGCACAAAGCCCCTGCGCATCGCGTTCATGGAGCAGCACTTCCTCGCGGTCGCAGCCAAGCGCGACCAGCAAGCTGATGCCGGGGATCAGCGGAAAGCCTTTGCCCTTGCAGCAATTGAGCACGCCAAAGACTTTGGACGAGCAGGTGTTTCTGGTCCCGCGGAATAGCGTCAGCGTATTGGGATCGAACTGCCCACGCGCCTCATCCATTGCATTGAGCGCGGTGACCGCATCTTTGAACTCATCATTGGGCGTGCGCTCAATGGTCTCGCAGCTTCCATCGATGCAATAGACATCGCCATCGCAGACGAACTGGGGTGAGTTCTCGGTTTCTGGAAGCGGGCATTCGTAGATGCGCTCCCAGGTCTCACAGGGAACATCCTCTGTGATGCATTCTTCGCGCACAAAGCGGCAGGTGCCGAGCGCTTCGATATCCGAGCAATCGCTTGCCGCTTCGCGCGATGTGCAAGTGTAGCTTCGCTCCCATTCCCAGCAGCTCTGGGTGACAGCCACTCCATCAACAATTCGGGTTCGCGGGCTCTCATCGGTGCAGATTTCCGCATCGAGTGTGCAATCTCCATCCTCCGCAAAAGGCTGGCACTGGGTTTCATCTGGAGCGGCGTCGACCGTGCCTTGCGTGGTGATCGCATAGGGCGTGTAGCGCGAGTCAGGCGCGTCGCAGGAAATCTCAGCGATAGGATCGCCCGGTTCAGAGCAGTAACGGTTAAAGCCGTTATCCCACCACTGCAGACATGGGCCTGGTCGATAGCCGGTGATGCGGCACAAGCCGCTGTTAAATGTAGAGCACCATGGGAGACCTTGTTGGATGCCAGTATCGTTGCAGAGATAGTGCCATTGCTGGCGCTGGGTCACGCTTGCGACTAGCGGGACAGAGCATTGCCCCTGGGCTTGCTCGACCCGTGTGCCTGTGTTGCATGTTGCTGTGTAAGTGCCAGCGGACCCGGAGCCAGGCGGCAAGGGCACGCATTCGCCTTGGCTACCCGAGATCGACATACCGCTGGTGTAGTCGAGCGGTGCCTTATTGATTGCCAGACTGCGGGCGATCACCGATTCAATATCATCGCTTTCGAAGCGCGCGCGATTGGCCATGCTGTCGCGCACCAGGCGATGGCCTTGATGATTGCGCGACGCAGCTGTGGCTGTTCCCTCGATCTGGTCAGGATTGTCAGCAAGCCGCTCGAGATTTCGCACGGCGTTGCGGTCGAAATTGGGAAGCTCGGATGCGTTCGGCTCAGCTTTGCTCGCAGCTTGCGCTTCACCGCGCAGGCTCTCGCCAAAGGCTTTGCCATCGCTTCTGGCCTCCTGCTGCTGAGCCGAGGCCGGAACCGCGAGCAAAGACAGAGCAAACAATAGCGCTTGGATGTCTTGGGACCGGATCACATGTGCTCTCCTTGCATGCGGCGAAGATGAAGGCGGGCAAGGCGAGCACCGGGGCCGCCGCCGCCTGCAAAGGTCTCGAGCACTTCTTCCACGCTGATATTGCCAGCGACACGGTCGTGGGGTGGCACGGCATCGGTGCAGTCGAATCCATCGCATGGAGAAAAATCGCTCGCGATCATGACGAAGCTCGGTGCCGCTTCGATCTGGAAAGCCCGAAAGAGACGCGGATCAATGCCGAGCGCGCCGGCATCATCACCATCACTCCAGATTGCTGCGAGACGCTGCTTGAAGGCTGTGCTGTCGCCTTGAGGGAAACCTCGAATGACAGTGATACCGCCCGCTTGGGTCATGTCTCGCACCAGCGCTTTCAGCGAAGCTTCCGGCATGCTGAGCGAAGCGAAGGCGATGAATTTGGGTGTCTCAATGAGGCTCGCGGCTTCTGCATCGGCTTGCGCGCGGATCATCCCATCAAGATCAAGCGGAACTTCATCCAACGCCGCCTGCGCAGTTGCGGCGTAGCCAGCGCGATTGTCATTTGCCTCTTGCTGGGTTTGTTTGGCTTCTTGCGCCAGAGCATCGGCTTTGGACCGTACTGCAGTGGCGAGCGCTTCGGCGTCGTTCGTGTGTTCGCTTGCGCGCGCTCGGATTTCAGCAAGATCGAGTTCGGGTGAAGCATCCTGAGCTGATGCGACAGCTACAGTTGCAGCGATCGCAAGACTGGTGATGGCGAAAAGCGGGAAGCCATGTTTCATAGCGCGCAGCAATTCCTTTTGCGCCAGACGAGATATCCCATGTCTTC
>CAZOLE010000014.1:0-10051 GCA_964580445.1 uncultured Porphyrobacter sp. | reverse complement strand
TGTTTCATAGCGCGCAGCAATTCCTTTTGCGCCAGACGAGATATCCCATGTCTTCGCCAATGGCGGGGATCATCTGTCCGGGGGATTGAAAGGTGGTTGAGGCCCCGATGGGAGGGCAGGCGTAGCGGCCTTTGGTTGCCGGATTAGGGTTGGTGGCTTGGAAGCGATATTGCTGCTTCCGCATCACAGGCATGAGGTATTTGCCGCAAAGCCCTTTGGAGCCCATCGTGCCCCATGAAACGAGCTGGCGGTGCAGCTTGTAAGCAAAGCGTGAAAGCACGAGCCGCGAGGCTTGCACATGGCCGATCGAGGCAGAGACATTGCCATTCATCGGATACATTGAGCCCTGGCAGCCCGCGCACCAGAACATTTCATCAAGCGGAAGATTGGCGGTCGAAGCCGCGCAGTCGGCAGCGCAGGCGGCTAGTGCGAGCGGATTGGCGAAGAGCACCGCTTCAGGGTTGATGATCGCGGTAAGCTCGCTGTCCTGCCACAGCGGATCAATCTCGGAGATGTAGAGAATGTCGATTGAGCCGGGTTCGAGGCACAGGAAATCGGCAACGATCTCCATCCAATAGATAAGAGGATAGGCGTACCAGTGGACGTGCCAGCTTGAATAATACTGGCTTGCCCCGCCGATTGCAGACGGCCCGGAAATCGAGCGAAAGCCGATATCGAAGCCGGGATCGAGCTTCATCCCGCCCAGATTGACGAAGCACCATGGCTTCATGCTGACATCAGCAAGCCGGACAGGCTCCCAGAACCCCATCGCGATGCCGGGCCGGATACCGCACAGGCAAACGGGCAGGTCGGGATTGTCGGGATCGGGCCGACTGCTAGGCCAGATTTCTAGCCCGCCCACCGAGATCGGGAACAGGCACGACCAACAAATATCGGTGATCGGATTGACGAATTGCCCGGTGCATTTGCCCGGCCCGGCATCAGCGGAAGCGGGCGAAGCGAAGGCCAACGACAACGAGGCGATCACGAGAGCCAGGAAAGCGCGGAAACTGCTCATGGCCGAACCTTCCGCGTTGGCAAAGCGATCTCGCTTACCTCAAGTATGCGCCCTTGCTGACGCACTCGTGCTGGCACGGCTTTGATGTTGAATTTGGCCGTGAGTTTGCCGCCTTGATCGAAATAGAAGCGGCGCTGACGGGTTTTCATAAGTTCGAGCGGTGCGCCTTTGACCAGGATCAGCTTCGCCTTTGAGTCTTGCTCAAGCGCCCATCGGATCTGCGCTGGATCATCGCCATCGAGGAACAGAAGGTCAGCGCGCAGCTTCACACTGTCGAGCGGATTGACCCGCGTTCCGGCAGCATGGATGAGCTCGCCCTGGGCTCCGCGAATATCACTAGCGAGCGTGATGGTCGGATCGAAGATCCAATTGCGGCTTTCCTGCGCGCTGGTGAGGCCGGGAACAGGATTGGGCCGATTGACCCGCGCAATCGTTCGCCGCTTCAATTCCTGATTGAGCCGCGCAGTCTCGCCCGACTTCTCCAACTGAACGAGCCGCGAGTGAATCTGTTCGAGCAGGTCGCGCTCGACAATCGGAAAGAGCGCGCCGCGCTGGCCATAGTCACGCGCTTGTGCCTGTGTCGGCAGGATGGCGAGTGAAAGTGCGATAAGAGGGAGTACGGCGCGCATCACAGGATGGCCCTCCCGCTGCCAGTTATCTGCCTGGCGCAGACAAAACCTATTTCCGCATAGCGGCTATCAAGCCCGCGCGGATGATCGGTTCCGGCGTAGAAACACCCTTCCGGGATCTCGCCTTGCGGCCCTTGCGTGAGCGCTATGCCGAGGCTGGTTCTGTCGAGACGCGTAGCAATGGGTTCGCCATTGATGAAGACTTGGTCGCCTTCATGGCTGACCATATCGCCGGGCATGCCCAGCACGCGCTTGCCGAACATTTGTGGCTCTTTGCCAAAATGACTTGTAACGAGGCGGCTCTTGGGAGGCTCAAAGAATATCAGGCTGCCACGCGTTATCTGCGCGTCATTATCGAGCCAGAAGGCCCAATTGGGCAGGCTTGGGCTCGCATTGATGAGAAAGGCGTGGTTTTTGCTAAAGGCATCGAGTGGTGCCCAGGCGAGCGGCAAGAGGACGACCCCTATGAGAAGCAGCGGGCGCTTGAAGCGAAGAGGCAGATTCATGGCCGTTCTCCCACTTTGAGCTTTTCAGCGATGCGCGCTTCGAGCTCGGATGTTGCGTCTTCGGCCGCGCCTGCGAGCACAGCTTCGGCAACCAGAATGACGCGCCCGTCGCGTCCCATATCGTCAACCGCGCTTTCCGCTGCTTTGAGATAGGCAAGGCTTGCCGCCTGGACTGCGGCAGGATCGGCATCGGCCCTTGCAGCCTCTTCAACAAATGTCCCGATCGTCTCGGCAAGCCGGACTGTGACGATGCGTTGGATGGGTGGTTCGTTTGTGATCTCTCGCGTGATCCATGCGCCCCAAAGCACAGCGGCGATGGAAGCCGTCATGACAAAGAGCTTGAAAAGCAGCGCGCGGGAGTGGTTTGCCTCAGCCATGGGACACCTCGTCTTCATGGAGGCGGCGCTCAAGCCGGCGCAGGAAGTATGGCATCCGGATGAGAGCGAGGGTGCCGACGCAGATGAGGAAGGCAATCTGCAAATCCGATGAAAAGAGGTGCCGGGCTATCGGCTCTGCCGACCGGTAATGGTCAGCCAAGTTGCCAAGCTGCGCGAACAGCGTGGTGAGATCCCAGCCTGCGAGCAGCAGAAAAAGGAAGAGCGGCAGGCCAAGCACCAGCAACAGGGTGCTGGCTGCGAAGGTGACGCATTCGACCAGCACAAAGCAGCTGCCTTGAAAGAGCGCGAGCCAATTGAAGGAGCGCCGCGTGCGCTGTGCCCATTTTCTCATCGGCATTGGTGTGCGATCGACAAGCCTGTTGGTTTCCAGCGTCATTGGCTGTCTCCTTCCAAGCCCGCGACCAGCGCAACCGCGCGCTCGAGCGGCATGCCGTTTTCGACATGCGCTTGGATGGCGGCATAGGTATCCGGATCAGAGGAGAAGATCGTCGCTGAGAGCGGGTCGAGCACCAGCCTTCCGACCGCTTCTGTTTCCGGACCTTTCACATAGATCTCGCTATATTCGGTGCCCGAGCGCTTGAGGCTGCGGATCAGCGTCTCGGTCCGGTCGTCCATATCGAGCCGCGCTTCCTTCCGGAAATCGGCAATGGTCTCGGGCTTTTGCTGGAGCACAAGCATCCAGTCGCTGTTTTCAAGCGCGGCGCGCGCGCCATCCGATTTGTAATAGTCATTGAGAGACTGGGTGGCAGTCGCAAGAGCGCCGCCATATTTGCGCGCTGTTCGAGCGTAAGTCTCGACAAACTCGCCCATCGACCCGCCTTTGAGCATGGCCCAGGCCTCGTCGATAAGGAGCAGCTTCTTGGTTGCCCTAGAGCTGCGTGTCATCGCCTGACCGGTCATGAACATGATGGCCGAGAGAACGACGCTCCTCAGTTCCTCGCGGCTCGCCAAATCGCTCATCTCAAAGACGGTGAAATCATCTTCGAGTGCAAAGCTGGCTTTGCCGGAGAAAAACCCAGCATAGCTCCCGCCTTGGCAAAAGGGTGCAATCGCTGTCGCAAGCTCTTTGCCAGCTTGGTTCTCGCTTGAATGAAGCGCGTGGGCGACATCATCCACGGCCCCGCCGCTCCCAAGTGCATCCCATACATGGGTCACAGCCTGATCAATCAGACCACGCTCGGTGTCCGATGGCGCCGTGCTTGGCCGCGCCATCTGGCCAATGATCGCTTTGATCATAGCGAAGCAGTCGAGCCGGTAATCTTCGTCGATCTCGGCGCGCGCATCATCGACCATCGAGAAGGGGTTGAGCGAAAAGCCAGAGGCGAGCGTAAACTCGACAAAGCGACCGCCTTGCAGCTTTACTGAATGCTCAAAGCTGCGACCGTCATCAATCACCACAACCTTCGCGCCGGCACCGCGCAAAGCGGTGCAAAGTTCTTGCAGCAGCACCGACTTGCCCGAACCGGATTTACCGCAGATCGCGATGTTGTGATTGCCCGCATTGTTCTCGAAGGGCGACCAGAAAAAGGGTTGGCCGCGCCTTCCAAGCAGCAAGAGATGCGGGATTTCTCCGCCGAGATACTCGCCTTGCATCGGCGCGATATTGGCAGCTGTCGTCGAGAGCATCGTCCGAAAGCGCTTGAGACGCGCCATGTCTTGGACAAGGCCGTCCGCAAGGCTCAGCGGGAAGGCAGCGACCAGACCTTGCAATTGCAGGAAGCGTTCGTCGGCCAAATCCCATCCGGCCGCTTTGTAGATTGCCTTGATTGTGCGCTCATGCGCATCGCCTTCGCCAAGCGGGGAGATGGTGGTGACACCGTAGAAGAGTTTGACCAGTTTCTTGCCCGCTTGAAGCTCGGCCTGAACGTGTTTCCATTCGGCCGATTGCTGGGCGAGATTGGGAAGAAAGCGCGCGCTTTTTGTCTCAGACAGGCTGGTCGTGCGCATGAATTTATAGCCTGCGCGAGCGCTCGCTGCTTCCTGATCGGGATAGTGCAGGCACAGCATGGTGGCTGCAGGGCAAGGGAAGCGCAGTTTGTCGGTGAACATATCACCGATGAGGCGCGCACATTCCCACGGCGCCCAGCGTTCAGGTGTCGAACGCACGCCATAATGGCGGACGTCAAAGCGGTCGGGATAGCATTCGCCCATTTGCGGCACGCCATCGCGGCTTCGCCCGGTTTCGCGAAAGCGCTCGGTCCGAAGGATCAACCGATCATCTTCGACTTCCAGTTCGATATCGCGTCGGATCGCTTGGGCATCGAGCGTGTCTTCGCGGTTCCAATGTGTAGTCTCAGGCTCGCGCGCCGTGGTGGGCGATGTGAGTTCATCGATCAGCGCCAAGAGCCCAGCGGGCTCAAGCGGGGTTGACGAAAGGCCCAGCGAATTGAGCATGCCCATCAGGCCCTTGCGGCATTCGCTAAGCTCTGCGTCGCTCACATTGCTTGGAACTGGCACGCCAAGCGAAATGATCAATCGTGTATGGCGGGCATGGAAAGGCGCGTGCTCGGAGCCCGATTGCCAGACAAGATCGTAAAGCCGGTCGGTGCGCGCTTTGGCTATCGCTTCATAGATGCCGCCTTGCTCGTAACGCGGAGCAAACCAGGGCGCGACAATCGAGCCGATGCGCGGGCTCGCGAAATTGAGCACTTGCAGGCATGCGCCCCGGGGCAGACTTTCAGAAAAGAACTGGCCCAGGATTTCACCCGTGCGTTCGTCGGCACCGATCAGCGGGGTTACTTCAAGCGCAAAACCTTTCGAATGGGCGTTGCGATAAAGCCCAGCGCCTTGATCGAAGACGCGGTAGGGTAGCCAGTCCGACAGCATTTCAAGCGAAAAATGCGCCGCCGTTTGGTCGGCCTTTTTGGCATCGCCGAACAGGCCTGAAAGAAGCGCATCGCGCGCAGAGCTTAGTGAGAGGGTCATAGCGTCTCTCCATCATCTGTTGGCGATTGGGGCACCCGGCCTGGGGAGGGGGAAAGGCCGGGTGCCCCTGCGGCCGGCGCTTTCGCGCCGGGCAGCTCCGGAGAAGTCTGGGAGGGGATAACCAGAACGTCCGGGAGCTGCTGCGGGGTAAAACTGGAAGGTGGAGCAATGGGTTGCTCTTGCTGTGTGCCTTGGCTGGCACGACCGAGCGCGCGAAGAACGTGGCCCGTTGAAAGAGGTGCTCGCCACTCCGAATGCGGCGGCTCGGGCAAAGGCACATGGACAACGCGCGCTTCGTGCTCACGTCCGCTGGCATCACGCCGCGCAGCGACTACAATACGCAGCTTGCGGTCGCTGCTTGGCGCTGTGACCTGAGTGACAGGTTGTTGAGGCAGGCTCGCCTTGGTCGCGGCATCATCAATCGCCGATGTGGGCGCGCAGCTGCCACCCGGCGCGCGGCAAGCGAAATCACCGCTCACATTGCTGCCCAAAGTTGCGCAGCCACTGATTGTGACAGCGAGCCCAGCAAAGATCGCAAGCTTGTAGGTGCGCGGGCTCATTGGTCTGCTCCGCCTTTGGCAAAACGGATCAGCGTTTGCGCATCGCGGTAGCCGTGAAGCACTGCACCATCTTTCGCGCGAACGATGACGGGCGTTCCGGAAAAGCCATTGGCTTTGGCAAAGGCCTCATTGGCATCTAGCGCCTCGCTTACATCGCAGCTCGAGGGTATTGGGTGTGTCTGCCCGGCATAAGCCTGATGCATCGCTTTGGCGGGATCACGCGCGCAGAGCACGCCTTCAGCCATCCGGCGGCTTGATGCGCCAAAGATCGAGATCGGGCGTTCTTCGATGAAAAGGCCTGTGTCTTTGAGCGCTTCGGTGAGCCGACGGCAATAGCCGCATTGAAAGTCTGAAAAGACGATTAGCTTCTCAGCCCTGGGATTGCCCCAGTGCACTGCGCCGTCTTTCGGAATGCCAGCTGTATCGACTTTGGATTTCGCAGCTTTCGCTGTGTGGCTTTGATCCGCGCTATCAGCGCCTCGAGCGGCGCGCGCGGCTCCTGCGGCCAGAAGATCGGGGTTGAGCTCGATCAGCCGAGTGGCTGTCACATCACGGCGTTTTTCAAGATCATAGAGCCGTCCGACGAAGAGATAGCGCGCCGCCTCGTCGATATAGAAAAGCGTGTCGCCTGAGACCACTTCGCACCAGGGCGCAAAACTCTTGCAATCTAGCGCATCAATCGGCGTTTTTGGCAGCCGGAGCTTGAGCGCCTGGCTTACATCGCGCGCAATCGCGGCATGGGCCGGGATGGCGGTCACCATGGCGACACCGCTGGTGAGCACGGCAGCGGCGCTCGCTGCTGCGATCGAGAAATGAATAGCCCGTGTCATCAGACCGGGACGAAAATCGTGAAAGTTCATTGAGAGGGGCTCCTGACATGGACGCCGTCGAGAAAGACGATTTCGACTTCGATGCCGGTCGGCATCTCGACGACGGGTTGGTATTGTTCGGCGCGTTCGATGAGGTATTGGCTGACGGTGTCGGCGGCTTCGCCGGCGCCTTGGCCAAAACCGCCTGCAAGAATGTCGGTGGGTGAGAGCGCGTCGCGCTGGCCATCCTCGCCGACACGGCCGGCAAAAATGCCATTGGCGTTGGCGGAAAAGCCCCGGCCAAACCCGCCGACAATCCCAGCGAGCAGCGCTTGGCTTACAAGACTACCTTCGCGGCTCACGACGCGGCCGCGAACGCCGGACTTGCCAGCAAAGGCGATGAAGCCTTTGACCTCGCTTACCGCATAACGACCGCCTGGCTGCGCGCAGGTCATGCGCGCTAATTTGACGTAGACTTTCTCAGCCGAGAGATCGCCGCGCGCCGCGCCATTGACGAGGCAACCGGTCAAATCCGTGGTGAGGAGGCGTTTTCCTTTGAGGACAGAGCGCGCCGGGCCAGTGATGCGCAGCACCACAGGGAGCGGATCGCTTTGACTGGTCACGCCCGTAGACGCATCGACCCCGACGATGACCGTCGCTGGCGCGTAGCTGTTGGGCGGCAGGTAATCTCTGCTCGCTTCCAAAAGCAGCGGGGGTGATCCGTTGCTTTCAGTGCTCGGCGCAGGTTCGGAGGTCGCGCTTGTAAAACTGAGCAAGCTTGCCTTGGGTTCGGCAAGCGGTGCTGGCTCCAATGCCGTTGGATTGGAGCCAGGCTGAGGCGGAGCAATTGAGGTGACCGGCGCAATGGGCGGATTGGCTCTTGCACTTTCGAGCTCCGAACGAAGGGCCGCATTTTCAGCTGAGATCGCATCGATTGCGGCTTGGCCATCGCTGAGCATGCGCGCGTTTTCGCCGCGCAGTGTATCGAGTTCCTGTTCGATCGAGCTTTTAGGAAACTGGGTTTCTTGCAGGTCCTTGATCGCGCGGCCCTGCGCATCGAGCCGATTGCCATAGGTCGCGACAAATTCCCGCTGGGAAAGGTTGCGATTGACCAACCCGCCCGTATCGATGGTGGTCGCACCGCCATCCGCGCCATTTTCCGCGTCATCGCCGCTGAAAATGAACATCGACCCGCCGATGAGGGCTAACGAGCCGATCCCGGCGAGGAGCAGCTTTTGCCGTTTGGCGATCGCGCTGTTGAGACCCGCTCTTTTGCTGTCGGGCGCTTTGGCATTGCTCTCAGCCATCACTTCAGCCCTCCCTTGGCAAAGACAAGGAAGGCCCGCGTCGTCTCGCCGGGTGCGAGCGTTTCGCTGGCATAGGCAAAGGCCAGCGCGCCTGCGGGCCCATCGCGCTCATTTGCAAAATCGATTGTCTCAGATCCGAGATTGCGCAGGGTGAAGGCTTGGCCGGTGAGTTCCCCGCCCTCGTATTCTGCGACCTGTTGGACTTCGAGGCTGCCAGTGCGGCGCGGGCGTGACAGCGCAGCCCGCGCTCGGAAACCTGGCAAGACGGCATCGCTCGCCATCGCTTCGATCAGACGGATCGCGGCTTCGTCTTCGGATGGTCCGGAGTTCAAGCCGTCGCCATCTTCGGGTTTGGCTAGCGCTGGATTGGTGACGAAGAGCTGGCTCGCTTCATCGCCTTCGACTGTGCAAGTGAATTTGTAGACATGGCCCTTACTGCTGGTGGCAAAGAAGCTGACCCGTGCGCTCGCATATTGCTGCGGGACGGAGACATAGATGTCGCCGCGCACTGGCTCATGCGTCACTTCAAAATCATTATAGGGATAGCCGCTTGCCATCTTTGAGACATTGGCAAAGCCGTCTTTGATCAGCGCAATCCGGGTGAGCGCACCGCGCGCGAGGACGCAATCAATCGTTGCCCCATCAGCGGCTTCGACAAACTGATCGGCACGCGCAGGGGAAGCCTGGATGAGCGAGGCTGAAGCGAGCAGCACACTTGTAAGGGCTGTCGGCAGGGATCGGGTGGAGAAGCTCATTGGCTTTCCTCCTCTTGGGCAGGAAGTTGGCGGAAACCGGTGAGCCCAAGGCTGAGGCCGCGACGCTGCCAGATGAACTCAAAGCTGCGGGTCTGGCTGGCGATGACTTGCGCGCCGACAAAGGTCTTGAGCGTTCCGCTTACAGTTGAAGTGAGTGTGTCCGGATCGACATGGATTTGCGCAATCACGAACGCCTGGCTGATGTCCGAGCCGCGCTGCTCATCAACGATCTTGATCAGTTCAGCCTTGAGACTTCCGCGCGCTGCTGGATCAGCAAGCTTGAGGATGCTCTCCATCCAATAATCGAGGCTTTCGGGCGCGCGATTGAGCAACATCAGAGCGGTGTCACGGGAAACAAGCTCAAGATATGTCGCTTCGATCCCGCCACTGGAGAGCTCGACCCGTTCCGAAGTGATCGGCACGAGGACAATGGCTTCATCGCTTGTCGCTGCGGTCCCGACTGCAAGGATGGTGGTTAGACCCAGCATACCAGCGAGCGCGGCAAAGCGGTTGCGCTGTTTCAGATGGCGCTGCGCTTCTTCATAGGCGAATTCAGATTTCATGGGTATCCTCCCTCAGCCGGCAAGCAAGCGGCAATGGGAGGGCGGCGTGGCTTTCAATCCGAGGAAACTCCCCGGCAAATACCAATAGGCAGCGTGCACCAGTTTCGAGCTTGCACCAGATCTTTTCGCTTTCCGAAGAGCGAACCAGGTCACGGCCGCGAGGCCAGTCCCGATGAGGATGTGCTGCGCTAAAATGCCCCAAGCGAACGGGATCAGCAGTCCCGCAAACTCGTCAATCGTCCAAAAGCCAATGAGCTCTGGATCGTCGAGCCGCTGAGGCACTAGGTATGTGTCGGCCATGCCGCCCTCCTTTCAGCGTAACCGGCGATCAGATGGTCGCGGTCACGACAGAGGTGACGATGGGCACACCGGTGCCAACACCGATGCCAACGCCAACGGGAACAGCCACCTGCCCGAGAGCGAAGCGGCCAGAAGCCAAGGCAATCAGGCCACCGGCAAGGCTGAGGACGGTGATGATCTTGCCGCCCGAGCCTTCAAGGAAATCGGTGAACTTCTGCAGCGCGGGATCAAAGGTTGTATCAGCGCCTGCATAGGCGGCGCCTGCGCAAGCAATAGCGACG
>CAZOLE010000013.1:0-16098 GCA_964580445.1 uncultured Porphyrobacter sp. | reverse complement strand
ACCCTTATGGCTGGTCCAAGCTGATGACGGAACAAATGCTCGGCGATGTTGCCAATGCGCATGCGATCAATTTTTGCGCGCTGCGCTACTTCAATGTGGCAGGCGCTGATCCGCTAGCACGGACAGGTCAATCAACCGCTGGGGCGACGCATCTGATTAAGGTCGCCGTTGAAGCCGCTTTGGGCAAACGCGATGCAGTGAGCGTGTTTGGCACCGATTTTAACACGCCCGATGGCACGGGCGTGCGGGACTATATCCATGTGAGCGATCTGGCCGCAGCGCATGTGCTTGCGCTTGAAGCGTTGACTGAGCAGCCTGAGCGCTCGCTGACCATGAATTGCGGCTATGGTCGCGGTTTCTCAGTGCTTGAAGTGCTGGATGCCGTGGACCGGGTGACCAACCTTAAGATCAAGCGCAATATGGAAGGCCGTAGAGCAGGGGACCCGGCATCCTTGATCTCCGATCCATCGCGCATCCGCGAAACCTTGCCATGGGAACCGAAAAACGGTGATCTTGATGCAATCATTCATCACGCATTGGCATGGGAGCGCAAACTGGGTGAGATGCGTGGTGACGGTTGACGAATCGCGCTTTGCCGCTTAGTGGCGCGCTTGAATTTCCGGCATCGGAGACCACCTCCGGTGCCTATTTTATTGGCAGGAACTGAAAATGAAGATCCGCAACAGCCTTAAGTCGCTGAAAAACCGTCACCGCGATTGCCGCGTCATTCGCCGTCGCGGTCGCACTTATGTCATCAACAAGACCAACCGCCGGTTCAAAGCCCGTCAGGGCTGAGTTGACGTGTTGATCGCGCTTAGATGTTCTGAGCGCTAGCAAGCGGCCCGCCTCCTTACTGGAGAGCGGGCCGCAGCTGTTTCAAGGAGCGTGTAACTTGAAAAAAGCTGTAGTCTTTGATGTTGGCCGGGTGTTGTTTCACTGGCAGCTGCGCTCGCTGTTTGAAAAGCTAATCGCTGATCCGCAGGAGCTGGATTGGTTTCTCGCCAATGTGGTCACCGAAAAATGGCATTTCCAGCATGATGCGGGCCGTCCGCTGGCCGAGATGGTGCCAGAACGGATTGCGCAGTTCCCTCAGTATGAATCGCATATCAATGCTTATGCTTCGCGCTTTAACGAAACCATTCCCGGTCCCGTCGACGGGACGCATGACTTGGTTAGGCGACTTTCGGAGGCCGACGTCCCGTTGTTATGCTTGACCAATTTTGGGCATGAGTTCTGGAATATGTTCCGCCCAACGCAGCCGATTTTTGACGCGTTTGAGGACATTATTGTCTCGGGAACGGTGCGCGTCGCAAAGCCTGATCCGGGGATCTATGAGATTGTCGAAGAGCGTAGCGGCCGTACAGGCTCAGATCTGTTTTTTACCGACGACAATGACGCCAATATCGAAGCGGCAAAGGCGCGAGGTTGGGACGCGCATCTGTTTACCGACGCACTAACGCTTGAGGCGCAATTGTCTGCTGGCGGATTTCTCTAGATTGGTTTTGACCTTGGCGTGGCGGTTTACGTCATCATCATCCAGACACAAAAAATCCCCGGTCGCAGCCTTGGAGAGTGCTGCGCCGGGGGCTCATTGTGACCGACCGCCTCGGAGAGTTAGCGGATCGGTCGGGGGATCTGGGGAGGATTAGCTGCCGTTGCACTTGGCCAGTTTGGCATCGTCGAGCTCTTTGCCTTTTGCAGTGAAGCTCTTGATCTCGCCAAATTCGCGCGAAAGTCCGCGGCAAACGTTCATCGGGCGCGAAGAGCCTTTATTGGCAACGCAGGTCGTGCCTTTGCAGGCCCAAGCAACGCCGCCAGCCACTGCGCGGTTTTCCTCAGCAGGTTGCGCCAGTGTTGCAGTGTAATAGGGGCCGCTTTTCGCGAAAGCCGCACTTGGCGCGGTAGCAACTGCGAAGGTGGCACCAGTGTAAACCAGAGCTGCGGTAAAGATGGCAAAACGTCTAGTCCGGGGGAGGGAGAGGGTCATCGTAATTTTCCTTTTCTCGGGGTTTTGAAAAGACTCAAATTGTGCGATGCAACGTTTCAAATTGAAACCAGTTGCGAATCACTACCTATGTGATTAGGTTTCTAGTTGCAACTTAAAACTTAAATTTTTTTGGAAACCGCGGCTGAACGCGCTAAGATAGGTTTCTGGAGAAGGACTGATATGGGCGACATTAGAGAACCGCTACGCGAACTCATGGCTTGCGGATTGCCGCAAGCTCTTGAAGTTATGGGAGAACGCTGGTCTTTCATGATCCTGCGGGCAAGCTTTAACGGGCTCAAACACTTTGAGGAGTTTCTCAGCCAACTCGGAATCGCGCGCAATATTCTATCCAATCGTCTCGCCAAACTTGTGGAACATGGCATTCTCAAGCGTGAGCCTTGCGCTGATGATCGCCGCAAGATTGAGTATCGATTGACCGACAAAGGATTCGATTTGCTGCCTGCTATGATTGCACTGCGGCAATGGGGTCAAAAGCATGGCGCGGAATTTGTTTCAGAAGACCCGGTCTTGGTCGATCAGCTGGATCGCCAGCCAATTGGCCCGGTCTCGATCCTCGCGCATGATGGCCGAATTCTTAGCCATGAAGACCTGTGGCTGGTCAAACGCGAAGGCGTTGGCAAACGCGCCGATGGCTCAACCTCAACGTGCTGCGGCGTCGAACTTGGTGCTGGTGATGTGGTCGGTTTCGATCCCGAGAGGCGCAAGGCCGCTGGCTAAGGCCTAGCGCACACCAACGAACTGACGATAGCTGAGCGCCTCGGCGATATGGTCACGAGTCACCTGCTGTTCTTCTGCCAAATCAGCCACAGTCCGCGCGACGCGCAGCATTCTTGTATAGCCGCGCGCTGAAAGCCTCAGCTTTTCCGAAGCTTTCATCAAAAGCGCTCGCCCCGCCTCATCAGGGGCCGCAAATTGCTCCAACGCTTCCCCTTCAAGCTCCGCGTTTGAGCGAACTTCGCGTGCCCCGCATCGCGCGCGCGCGCGTCCAACGCGGCGCGCCACGGCGTCGCTTCCCTCTGAGGGTGGAGGCAGGTTGAGGTCCATCGCGCTGACCGCCCCGACTTCGACATGCAGATCAATCCGATCCAGCAGAGGCCCGGATAAACGCCCCTGATACTCGCCCACGCAGCGCGGATAACGGTTGCAGCCTTGATCCGCATCACCCGCATAGCCGCAGCGACAAGGATTCATCGCCGCGATCAATTGCACCCGTGCGGGGAAGGTCACATGCGCATTGGCACGAGCGACATCGACTTGCCCGGTTTCGAGCGGCTGCCGGAGCGAATCGAGCACTGGGCGTTGGAATTCGGGAAGTTCGTCGAGGAACAACACACCCAAATGCGCTAGGCTGACTTCGCCGGGCCGTACTTTTAAGCCCCCGCCGGTCAGCGCAGCCATACTTGCCGAATGATGCGGCGCGCGAAACGGACGGGCGCGGCTGATCTCGCCTTCATTCAGCATCCCCGCGACGGATTGCACCATAGACACTTCGAGCGCTTCGTTTGGGGTCAGATCAGGCAATATGCCCGGCAGGCAACTTGCCAGCAGGCTTTTGCCAGAGCCCGGCGGGCCAACCATCAGCAGATTGTGCCCACCAGCGGCCGCAATCTCCAATGCGCGCTTAGCGGTTTCTTGCCCCTTCACCTGTTTGAGGTCGCTAGCGATGACGGGTTCCGCGATCTCCCCGCGGGTGGGAACGGGCAGAACCTGATCCCCTTTCAAATGCCCGAGCAGGCTGGTCAAATCACGCGGCGCAAGCACTGGCACACCGCTCGCCCATTTGGCCTCAGACCCCTGTGCGGCCGGGCAGATTAGCCCTGCATCCGCTTCGCTTGCATGCAAGGCTGCGATCAGAACGCCGGGCGATGCTACCACCCGCCCATCGAGCGCCAATTCTCCGACCGCAATCCAATCCGTCAATTGTTCTGCATCGGTCACCCCCATCGCGGTGAGCAGAGCCAGAGCAATGGGCAAGTCGTAGTGCGAGCCATCTTTAGGCAGGTCAGCGGGGGACAGATTGATTGTGATGCGTTTGGGAGGAAGCGCCAAACCCATCGCGGCCAAAGCAGCCTGCACGCGTTCGCGACTTTCGCTGACAGCTTTGTCCGGTAGCCCCACGACTGTGAACCGCGGCAGGCCTGATGCCACCTGACATTGGACTTCAACTTGGCGCGCTTCGAGTCCGAGGTAAGCAACCGTTCGGACCAACGCGACCATATAATACCCCCATAAGCAAACGCGATTGACGTGCAAAAGATCACTCAACCACGGTAAATACTTAAACTACCCTAGCTTCGACAAATCGAGAGGCAAGCAATTCTGTCGTCTAAATTTGGTCTGTGGTTAAGGGCAACTTGGGCTCTTCTTAACCAAAGTTAGAGAGGTATTTTGCAAGCATAAAACTTGGCAAATTGTAAGAGTACCGCGGTGCACATGTCTCTGCATGGCACGGTTTATCGCCCTTCTCTTTCTAGCGCTCCAATGCGCAGTGCTTCCGCAAAGCGCTGTGGCGCAAGAGCTTTCGAGCACGCGCACTGTGATCAGTGAGCGTTGGGTCGAGGAATGGGATCCTGCATCAAACAGCTGGGTACGGGTAGCGGCTGCGTCTGAGGCTGCGGCCGTTCAAGCGGTTCCAACGACGATCATCACCACGCGCATCGTAAATGGCGTGGTCGTCGAACAGACAACGCGAACCGCGAGCGCGCCGCAAACCGCTGCGCGCTTTGCTGTGCCGCCGTTGCAGCAGCAGCCGCGCGCTGCCTTGCGCTCAGCGCCGATCCTGGCTGGCGTGCAATATGGTCCGTTCCGCGTGATTGATGGCAAGCGCGCCGCGATTGTTGGCCCGACCAACCGGATGAGCCCGCGCTATTTCGATGCGATGTTGCGTGACAATCCTGATCTTGAAGTGCTCGAGATGATCGAAGCGCCGGGCACTAGCCACGATATCGCAAACCTTGAAGTCGGCCGTGCGATTCGCGCTGCTGGATTGCGCACCCATGTTCCGAATGGCGGCTCTGTGCGGTCGGGCGCGGTTGAGCTGTTCCTTGCAGGCACAACCCGAACGATGGGCGACAACGCTGAATTTGCCGTCCATTCATGGCGCGACAATTATGGTCGTGAGCCGCAGGACTTCGCCGAGGATCACCCCGCCAACCGCCTCTATCTCGACTATTATAAAGAGATGGGCATGAGCGACAGCAAAGCACGTGACTTTTACGCGATGACCAATTCGGTCCCGCATGTCAGCGCCTTGTGGCTGGGCTCTGACGAGATGCGCCCTTGGGCTCGGCCAGAGCGCGCTACTTCACCGGCGAGCCGGATGTATGCTGAGCGCCGCGCGGTTGACCGGACGCCGCGGCCTATCCTTGGATTGGCGGAAAGCCGCGGGATTGCGCTGTTGGATCTGAACGAAGCGGTGGTCGTGGCAAAGGTCGAGATGTCCAGTGAAGAGCTGCCGAGCATCGAATATGCCGACCTTTCGTCAACGCAAGAACAGCTGGCAAAGATCGCTTTGCTTGACTCAGCCCCGGCATTTCCATAAGCGCGCACGCCTGATCCGGGTGCTTTCTGAATGCATCCAGTTACGGGTCGCAGCAATAGGTGGGTTCTTCACCAGATCGCCGCGCCCAACCAGTTATTCGAGGATAATATGAAGCGGACATTTCAGCCCAGCAATCTCGTGCGGAAACGTCGTCACGGTTTCTTCGCACGCAAAGCCACTGTCGGTGGTCGCAAATTGTTGCGTGCGCGTCGTCGTCGCGGCCGCAAGAAACTGACAGCGTGATTCGTTAGACCCTTAGACGCCGGGCGCGGGCCATCCGGCCCGCTTGGCTTTCGGCCTAACTGGCCGGCGCGCGGTCGCGCTTGCGGGCTCCCATGGGGAGCCCGTTTGCCGTTCTGACCATGGCTTGGTCGCGGAGCTCGGCTGCGAAGCAGTCGCAAGGGCAAGCGCCCGCCCGTGGGCCCGCTAGGGCCGAGGGTATCGCCCAGAGGAAACGCCTTGCGGGCTCCCATCGGAGGCCCGTTTGATGTATGTGCAACACGATGCCTTTTACCGTCCTCACCAAACGCGCTGATTTCGTCGCGGCCAATAAAGGTCTGCGCAATGCACGCCCCGGTTTTGTGCTGCTGACGCGTCCCAATGGCGGCGAAGGTGCGCGCTATGGCATTACTGTGACGAAGAAGATCGGCAATGCGGTTGTTCGCAACCGGATGAAGCGCCGTTTTCGTGAACTGCTGCGAGAGGGGCTTCAAGAACGAGCTATTCCCGATCACGATCACGTGTTGATTGGGCGGTTCGGCGGGATTGAGCGCGACTTTGAAATCATGCGTGCAGAGCTTGCTAAGGCGCTTGTCAAAGCGGGCGAAGGTAAAGGTGATCCGGCACGCGGGCGGCGCCCACGCCGAGGTGATCGTTCCAATGGGCGATCCAATAGGCAGGCCAAATGAAGCACGTGCTGATCTTTGTTGCACGCTTGTGGCAATGGGGGCCGTCGCGGATAATCCCGCCTACATGTCGGTATCAGCCTTCGTGCAGCGAGTACGCTATTCAAGCGCTCAGCAAATATGGTGCGCTCAAGGGTGGATGGTTGGCGACAAAGCGGCTAGGGCGCTGCCACCCTTGGGGCGGATGCGGGCATGATCCTGTGCCTTAGGGGCGAATATTCAATCGGATCGCCGGTGGAATGGCGCTGTGAAATGCCTATATAGCGCGCCAGACATGAAGTTAGGTCAGGGTTAGACTTTGGACAATAATCGCAATTTGTTGCTCGCCGTACTGTTATCCGGCTTGCTGCTGCTCGGCTGGCAATTTGTCATGACGACGCTCTATCCCGATATGAACGAACCTGCTCCCAGCGACACGCAAGCCGCCGCTGCGACAAGTGGAGAGGGCGCAACCCCAACTAGTACCACGCAATCGGCTGGCTCGACCGAAGTCGAAGCGACGTCTGCTGCGCCAACCGGCCCGGTCAGTCTCGACAAAGCGCTGGCAAGCCCTGACCGCGTGAAGATTGATGCGCCGCGCGTTTCTGGATCGATCAACCTTTCCAATGCCAGCATCGATGACTTGGTGCTGAAAGATCACCGTGAGACCGTAGACAAAGATAGCGGCCCTGTGCGCTTGCTGTCACCTGCTGGAACACCGGGTCAGTACTTTGCCGAATTCGGCTTTGCTTCTGGGGGCAAGCGCCTGCCTACTGGCAAATGGACCGCCGACGCGCAAACGCTGACGATGGACAAGCCGGTCACCCTGACGCGCAAAGGCGCGGGCGACATCACTTATTCGATCAAGTTTTCAATCGATGAAAACTACATGATTACCGCCGAACAGTCCGCCAACAATGGCGGCGAAGCGGCGGCAATTGTTCAGCCTTTCGCTCTGATTGACCGCACCGATGACAATGCGACCGTGGACGAGTTTCTGATGCATTCAGGGCCAGTCGGCACCTTTGGCGGCGATATTGATGAAGATTACAGCTACGAAGATCTGCCCCAAGGTTCGGGCAATCCCTATCGCCCTACAGGTGCAATCAACTGGTTGGGCTTTTCGGATGTCTATTGGCTCTCAGCGCTGATCCCCGAAAACAATGCCGGTGCGCCAGCATTCCGCAAACTATCGAACGGCCTTTACCGCGCTGACATTCAATATGATTCAGTGACAGTGCCAGCAGGCGAAGCCGTCAGTCAGACGACGCGGCTCTTTGCGGGCGCGAAAGAAAGCGACGTTCTGGATGCGTACGAAGATCAGCTAAGCATTCAACAGTTCGGTCTCGCAATTTCATGGGGCTGGTTCTGGTTTCTTGAAAAACCGCTGTTGTGGTTGCTGACCACTTTGTTCGGTTTGATTGGCAATTTCGGTCTCGCGATTATCGGGATGACCTTTGTTGTTCGCGGGGTGTTGTTCCCAATCGCGCAGAAGCAATTTGCGTCGATGGCCGCGATGAAAGCGGTTCAGCCTAAGATGAAGGCGATCCAGGAACGCTACAAAGACGACAAGCAGACCCAGCAGCAAAAGATCATGGAGCTGTATAAGGAAGAGAAGGTCAATCCGCTCGCGGGCTGTCTGCCGCTCCTTATCCAAATTCCGATCTTCTTCGCGCTGTTTAAGGTGCTCAAACTGTCGATTGAGATGCGGCATGAGGGTTTCATTCCGGGCTGGATCAACGATTTGACTGCGCCCGATCCGTGGACGTTCCTCAACCTGTTCGGCCTGCTTAATTTCAACGTCGCGGGAACCTTGTTCGGTATAGGTGTGCTTGCGGTTCTGCTGGGCGTGACGATGTGGCTCACATTTAAGCTCAATCCGACTGCGATGGACCCCATCCAGCAGCAGATCTTCAACTTCATGCCGTGGGTGCTGATGTTCGTGATGGCGCCGTTTATGTCCGGCTTGCTGCTGTACTGGGTGACATCGAATATCCTGACCTTGGCTCAGCAGAAATATCTCTATTCGCGCCATCCTCAGCTTCGGGCGCAAGCGGATAAAGACAAAGCCGATCAGGCGAAGAAGGCTGAGCTGGAGAAAGCCAAAAAGGGCGAGGCGTGACCCCAGAGGAAGAGCGCGCTCTTCAGCTTCGCGAGGCCAAAGCTGCTAAACTGTTCTCCGGTCGCGTAGAGTTCCTACTCTCCGCGCCGCAGCTCAAATTTCTGCCGGAGCCGACGGTTCCTGAGATCGCGTTTGCTGGACGTTCCAATGTTGGCAAATCGACGCTGCTCAATGCTCTCACGGGCCGTAGGTCGATTGCGCGGGCTTCGGTAACGCCCGGCCGGACGCAAGAGCTCAATTTCTTTGAAGTCGGCGAACCCACGCAATTTCGGCTGGTTGATATGCCCGGCTATGGCTTTGCCAAAGCGCCGATCAAAGTGGTCGATCGCTGGAAAAAGCTCGTCAAAACCTATCTGCGTGGTCGCCAAGCACTCGCGCGCAATCTTGTCCTGATCGACAGCCGCCACGGCGTGAAAGAGGTTGATCGCGACATGATGCAAATGCTTGACGAGGCCGCTGTGGGATACCGCGTGGTCTTGACCAAAGCGGACAAGGTGAAAGCCAGCGACTTGGACCGGGTGGCACAATCGGTCGCAGACGAAATCCGCAAGCGCCCCGCCGCCTTCCCAGAGCTGCACCTGACCAGCAGCGAAAAGGGCATGGGCATCGCTGCGCTTAGAGCTGCTTTGGTCGCCGATGCTTTGGGTGAAAGCTGGTTCTAACCCTTAGGCGGGCTTTTGGCCGCACCCTTTGCAGTCTTCGTCCTTCGCAATCGTTACGGTCCGCATCGCTGGCGTCATCCCGTCGAGCACATGTAGCTTGCCCCATTGCGGGTCGCCAAAGCGACTAACCCCGGCCAGCAGCACCCGCACGGCCTGCATCGCGGCGAAACTGCCGGTCCATCCCGCCATCGCGCCCAGCATGCCGTCCTCGGCGCAGGTGTCGCAATCCTCGGTATCGAACGCATCGCCGACAAAGCAGCGATAGCAAGCCTCGCCAGCCAAGTGACCCGCAAAGGCACCCACTTGCCCCTGAAAGCGTCCTACGGCGGCCGAGAGCAGCGGAACACGCTCTGCAACGCAAGCGTCAGAGACTGTCAGCCGGGTCGCGAAATTGTCGGTCCCATCGAGCACAAGGTCAGCGCCAGCAATCAAGTCGCCGACATTGTCCGAGCCAATGCGCGTATCGGAGATGGTGACTTCCAACGCGTCGTCAAAATTTGCCAGCCAACGCCGCGCGCTGGTCGCTTTGCCATGGCCGATATCTCGGGCTGTGAAGATCGTTTGGCGTTGCAGATTGGAGGCATCGACTGCATCGTCATCGACAAGGGTAAAGCGTCCGATCCCTGCTCCTGCGAGATACTGCAACGCTGGCGATCCAATCCCGCCAAGCCCGATCAGTGCAATGTGCTTGCCGGCGAGCGCAACCTGACCGGCACCGCCAATCTCTGGCAGCACAATATGCCGCGCAAAGCGATCAAGCCGTGCACGGGATAGCTCTGGGGAAGGGGCTGTGAAGAGCCTGTCGACCATGACAACCCTGTTGGCAGGCTGTGCGCGGCTTGTGAATAGGCTGTGGGCAGGTCTGTGGACGCCGCCGTTCAAAAGTTGAGGATTGGGTGCGCAAGGATTGTGGGCCGAGTGTTGAAACCCGGCCCGCAAAATGTCTCGCAAATTAGCTTTCTAGCTGACGCAAAAGACTGCGCACATCGCCGTCCATATCGGCATCGCGCTGACGAAGATCCTCGATTAGCCGCACAGCGTGGATCACCGTTGAGTGATCGCGCCCGCCGAACTTGCGCCCGATCTCTGGGTAGCTGCGCGGAGTGAGTACCTTTGAAAGGTACATCGCAACCTGACGCGGCCGAACGACAGCACGCGCGCGGCGCTTCGATGACATCTCGCTACGGTCAATCCGATAAAATTGGCAGACTGTGCGCTGAATTTCGTCAATCGTGATCCGGCGACGATTGGCCGACAGGATATCGGTTAGCTGTTCCTCGGCGAGATGCAGCGATACTTCCTGTCCGGTCAGCTGTGCATAGGCGATCAGCTTGTTAAGGCCGCCAACCAGCTCGCGCACATTGCGAGTGATGGTGCGCGCAAGGAAGTCGATCACGTCTTCAGGAACCCGCAAAGGCGCAAAGCGCGACAGCTTGGATTCAAGGATCGACTTGCGAAGCTCAATATCGGCCGCCTGAATATCAGCCACCAGCCCCATCGACAGACGAGAGAGCAAACGCGGTTCGACACCATCGAGAGCTTGCGGCGCTCGGTCAGCGGCAAAGACCAAACGTTTGCCTTCCGCAAGCAGCGCATCGATTGTGTAGAGCAGCTCTTCTTGAGCTTTCGCCTTACCGATAATGAACTGAATGTCGTCAACCAGCAGCAAATCGAAGCTGCGCAGGCGCGCCTTAAATTCGATCATCTGATCGCCTTTAAGCGCTTGCACGAATTCGACCATAAACCGCTCTGCAGAGCAGTAGAAAATCCGGGCACGCGGGTGCGCTTGCAAGAAACTGTGGCCGATTGCGTGGAGCAAGTGCGTCTTGCCCTGACCGGTAGCAGCTTTGAGGTAGAGCGGCGAAAATTGTGGTTGCTCGGTCGCAGCCATGCGTTGCGCTGCATTGCAGGCGAGAACATTGGCTTCACCAGTGACGAAGGCTGCAAACGTTAGCGATGGATCCAAGCCTACAGAGCTTGTGAACCCTGCTTCGCCAATCGTGCCCGCAGCAACCGCAATCGCGCTGGCGCCATCATTGGCGGGTCTGCGTCCATCATCCAAACGCAGTTCCGGCAATTGCCGACGGCCTGGATGCACTTGGATATTGACGCGGCGCACTTCGCTGCGCGCAATGGTCCATGCCAGTTGCAACCGATCTTCGAATCGGTCTTTGACCCAATTTGCAGAGAATTCGGTCGGCAGAAACAGGTCCAAAACCCCTGTCTCTTTATCAATCGCACCGACCTGAATCGGTTTGATCCATTGGCTGTGTAACTGGTGCCCCAGATCTTTGCGCAACCCCTGCGAGATATCTGCCCAATCGGCGGCCAGATTCACCGCATCTGCATCTTCCATTAAATCATTATCCGTTTTCCGGCGCGTTGACCGCGCCCTATCGCCGTTTTGAACCATGCCTACCCCAATTGTTCCTCAACTCCGGAGCCGCGACCCAGAGTGCAACCTCAACCAACTCAACAGACAAAAATTTCCCCTCCCCAGAAGCGTGACTCCACGGGGCCGTTTTCATCTATCTCAATCTATGGACCCGGACTGTCCCGCCCCGGATGAGAACAATAAAGAGAGGTTCTGCGTCTGACGCAAGCAAGGAAATTTAAAAAAACAGAAATATTCCGGTTGACTCGCATGCAACCCGCAGGCTTGCGTCCATCCCACTGTTTTTATGAGTTAATCCGCATTTATGCGCTGCGAATCGCGGGAATCCCTTACATTTTTGTGACAAAGGGTGACGCTACGGGGTGCGAAAAAAAGGGGCCGCATCAAATGATGCAACCCCGTCTTGTTTGCCGAGCCTAAGCTGCAGCCAAATTGTTAAGTAATTTTACACGAATCGCGCGAATCAGAGAGCTGAAACTCGTTTCGAAAGACGCGACATTTTGCGTGCGACCGTGTTCTTATGAAGAACGCCGCGAGCAACGCCGCGAGCCATTTCAGGCTGAGCGGCTTTCAATGCGGTCGCCGCTTCATCCTTGTCGCCAGCTTCGCATGCCACTTCGACTCTTTTGATAAAGCCACGAATACGGCTCACGCGTGCAGTGTTGATATCTGCGCGGCGATTGTTGCGACGGATGCGTTTGCGGGCTTGCGGCGTGTTGGCCATAGGTTCTGTCTGTCTCGCGTTTCTGATCGGCTGCGTTAGAAGAGAGCCGGATTTAGTTTTTGTGTTCGTCGAAAACGAAACTCTGACGCAGTGCTATCAGGCTTCGGAAAGCGCGCCACATAGGGCGCAAGGCGCGAATCGTCAATATTTGTCTGCATTGTTGAGATAAGCGCGCGACAATTACTTCTGGCAGTTCGGGCAATACCATGTGCTGCGTCCGCCTTGGGCGATCCTCCTGACTTTCCCGCCATCCTCGCGGTGGCACGGTTCGCTGGTGCGGCCATAGACATCAAAGCGCGTCGCGAAATAGCCGAGTTCCCCATCGGGCGCTGCGTAATCGCGCAAGGAAGAGCCGCCATCACGGATCGAGGTTTCGAGCACTTCCTTGATTGCTGGGATCAGCCGCTCCAGCTGTGGTTTGGTGACTTTCCCGCCCGCTTTGAGCGGATGGATGCCAGCCCGCCAAAGCGCCTCGCAAACATAGATATTGCCCAGCCCCGCAACCACGCTTTGGTCGAGCAGGCACAGCTTGATCGGTTGAGTCTTGCCTTTGAGCGCGGTCTTCAAATGCTCCACGTTCAAAGCGTCACCAATTGGTTCGGGGCCAAGCGACGCAAATTGTGGCCATTGATGAAGTGCATTGTCGGCGATCAGATCAACCGAGCCAAACCGGCGTGGATCACAAAGCGCAAAGCGGTGCTCGGCAGTTTCCATCACCAGATGATCGTGCTTGTCTGGCTTTTCGGGATCAATCCGCCAGCGCCCGCTCATCCCAAGATGGAAGATCATGGCATAACCGCGATCAAGATGGATCAGCCCGTATTTGGCGCGGCGCGAAAGGCCAGTGACTGTTGCCCCGGTCATCACTTGCACCAGATCATCGGGAAAGGGACGGCGTAGATTGGGGCGATTGAGCACGACCCGCGTGATCCGCTCTCCATCGAGGAATCGCGCAAGACCGCGCACAGTTGTTTCGACTTCGGGTAGTTCAGGCATTTTTGCGTCCTACCGCTTCGCTGCTTGAGGACAAGGTCTTGCGTCCCGCCACTGTGCCAAGTGTGGATAGGGGAAACTAGCCGTTGTTTCGATCGCAACTCAAGCCAATCAAAGACCTCTTTGCCTAGGCGGCAATTCCTTCTAGGGCCTCGCTTATGACTCAGACCTCTGATGAGACCGTATCGTTCGGTTACGAAAATGTCAGCCCGGCGGAAAAGACTCGCCGCGTTGGAGATGTTTTCTCCAGCGTTGCGCGCAAGTACGATATCATGAACGACGCGATGTCGATGGGGATGCATCGCGGTTGGAAAGACCGCTTCGTCAAGCGGGTTAAGCCGCAGGCGGGCGAGCAAATCCTCGATATGGCGGGCGGCACAGGTGACATTGCGTTCCGGATGGCGGATCGCGGAGCGGATGTGACGGTCGCTGATATCAATCAAGATATGCTGGATGTCGGAGCAGAGCGCGCAATGGAGCGCAGCGAGAGCGAAGGCACTGGTAGTCTCGTCTTTACGCAGCAAAACGCTGAAGAGGTGAGTTTCGCCTCGAACACATTTGACGCCTACACAATCGTTTTTGGCATTCGCAATGTGACCTATAAAGACAGAGCTTTGAAAGAAGCGCTTCGCGTCCTGCGCCCCGGTGGCCGGTTTTATTGTATGGAGTTTTCGACGACCGAGTGGGCGGGTTTCAAACAAATATATGATGTGTATTCTGACCAACTGCTGCCGCGCATGGGTCAAGCCATCGCCGGCGATGCCGAAAGCTATCGCTATTTGGTCGAGTCGATCCGCAAATTCCCAAGTATGGGTGAATTCGAGCGCATGATTGCTAGTGCAGGCTTTGTGAACACCAAAGCCGAGAGCATTCTTGGCGGCGCGGTTGCGATCCATTCGGGATGGAAAATCTGAGCGCGTGACTGCCCCCATAGTTCATCTCTCACGCCTCGCGCGTTGGGGCGTTACGCTGGCCCGTCGACGCGCGCTGGTCGGGATTGAAAACGATCCCAATGCGCCCACGCCGGTAAAGCGGTTGGTCAAGCTAGCGCGTTGGGTCACGCTAACCAGCAAACGCAAAGAGCCAGACTACGCAGGAGCTTTCCGCGCGATTGGTCCGGCTGCCATCAAACTGGGACAATCGCTGGCAACCCGACCTGATCTGGTCGGCGAAGAAGCGGCGACCAATCTTCTTAGTTTGCAAGACAACCTCCCGCCCGTGGGCTTCGACAAGATACGCCAATCCATTGAGCTTAGCTTCGACCAACCGCTTGAAGACCTGTTCAGCGAAGTTGATCCTGAGCCTATTGGCGCTGCTTCGATTGCGCAGGTGCATAAGGGTGTCACTACCGACGGCCGCAGCGTCGCGATCAAGGTCTTGCGGCCTGGCATTCGCGAAAAGTTTGCCCGCGATATCCATACCTATGAATGGGCGGCGGCGCATGTCGAGGCCATGGGCGGCGAAGCCACGCGGCTGCGTCCGCGCGCGACAATTGCCAATTTCAAACGTTGGACCAATTCCGAACTGGATTTGCGGCGCGAAGCGGCGTCCGCTTCGGAACTGGCCGAGGAAATGTCGGGCGTTAGCGGCTATCGCATTCCCAAGATCGATTGGGATCGCACCAATGGTCGGGTTCTGACCATTGAGTGGGTGGATGGGATCAAGATTTCCAATCGCGATGAATTGCTGGCGCGCGGGCATGACCTCAACGCGATTTCCGAGCGGCTGGTCATCTCATTCCTATCTCAAGCAATCAGCGCCGGATTCTTCCACGCCGATATGCACCAAGGCAATCTGTTTATCGAAGATGACGGCACGATCGTGGCGATTGATTTCGGTATTATGGGCAGGATTGATAGGCGCGCACGGCAATGGCTCGCGGAAATTCTCTATGGCCTGACAACCGGCAATTACAAACGCGTCGCCGAGATCCATTTCGAAGCGCAATACGTGCCAAATTACCATTCGGTCGACGAGTTCGCGACCGCCCTGCGCGCGGTGGGAGAGCCGATGCGCGGCAAGCCGGTGAAAGAATTGTCTGTGGGTCAGATGCTGGATGGCCTGTTTGCGATCACCCGCGATTTCGACATGCAAACGCAGCCTCACTTGCTGCTGCTGCAAAAGACGATGGTGATGGTTGAAGGTATTGCGACCCAGCTTAATCCCGACATCAATATGTGGGACACAGCTGCTCCTTATGTGCGCAGCTGGATCCGTGATGAATTGGGACCCGAAGCAGCGGCGGCCGAGCGGATCAAGGAAGATGCGAAGACATTGCTGCGTTTGCCAGATCTCATTCGCCGCATCGACGAGCGTTTTCCCTCCAAGGGCGGCGCACCTGAGCAGCAGCCTTTGCCAGATATCAAGCTTATGATGGATCGCCGTGAAAGCACCGGTTCTGGCGCTAGTGGCGGTGGGTGGTTTGGCTACTTCATTGCTGGCCTTGCAGGAGCAGGCGCAACGTGGGCGTTGATCTACTCAGGCATCGTGGGCTGAACGGTTTGGTTATCGCGCCAAGCGCGCGCAGCGCCAAGAGCAGTCAGTCCTAGCACGCCTTCGACTACTATTGGCGGGATAAAGCCGTCGAAACTGCCATCAACTGCCAAGCCTATGAGCCGCGCCGCCAGCGTCACTAGCATCAAGGCTGCACCGATCAGCAACGGATCGCGCCGCTTGGCCCATGCTCCCCAGATCAGGCAAGCGCCAGCGACGGTAAAGAACGAAGTGAAGTCCGCTCGCACCGATGTGAGTCCATGGGCACCTTCGACT
>CAZOLE010000012.1:0-16150 GCA_964580445.1 uncultured Porphyrobacter sp. | reverse complement strand
AAACACTAGTCTCTGATCATATTTCTTGGGGGTCGCGCCGCTAAAGGAGACGATGCATGATGCGCTCGGTTGGTACGCTCACAAGAGCCGATCTAGCAGAAACGATTAATCGGAAGATGGGTTTGAGCCGAGCGGAGTCGCTCGATTTGGTTGAAGCTATTCTTGAAAAGATGAGTGATGCGCTTGCCAATGGCGAGAACGTCAAAATCTCTGGTTTTGGTAGCTTTATTCTGCGTGACAAGAATGAACGCGTTGGCCGCAATCCCAAAACCGGGATCGAGGTTCCAATCACACCGCGCCGTGTGATGACATTTCGAGCCAGCCAATTGCTCAAAGAGAAGATCGCAAAAGGCAGTTAACCTCTATGGCAGAATTTGATGATGGCAAAGATGAGGGGGCGCTTCGCACAATTGGCGAAGTGAGTGAAGCGCTCGATATCAAGCCGCATGTTCTGCGTTATTGGGAACAGCAATTCTCATTGCTCAGCCCGCTGAAGCGCAGCGGCGGTCGGCGCTATTATCGTCCCGAAGACGTCGCCATGGTTGAAAGAATTGACCAGCTCGTCAACTCCGAAGGATACACCCTCAAGGGTGCAGAAGCCGTTCTGCGCACAATGGGCGGTGACGAGCATGACCGCCGCAAAATGGAGCGTAGAGAGGGTGATCGCCGGACTTCCAGCGATGCCGAAATGGATAGAGCGCCCGCGACTATCACAGCACCATTGGCTGATGACATTCATGCACCTTCGGCCATAGCTCAAAGCGATATGAGTGAAGCGATTGAGAAATTAAAAGCAATCCGCTCACGCCTGAAAAAAGCGATCGAAGCCTGAGCTTTCAGCGGTTATTCCGCTGCCATCAACGCTGCTTCGCCTAAGTCCACGCTAACCAGCCGCGACACCCCTTTTTCAGCCATAGTTACACCGAACAAGCGATGCATACGACTCATCGTGACAGCGTTGTGTGTGACGATGAGGTAGCGAGTCTGTGTGGTACGAACCATCGAATCGAGCAGGTCGCAGAACCGTTCGACATTGGCATCGTCCAGCGGTGCATCGACCTCATCGAGAACGCAGATCGGCGCCGGATTGGTGAGGAACAAGGCGAAGATGAGTGCCGTCGCGGTCAGCGCTTGCTCACCGCCAGATAGTAGCGAAAGCGATTGCAGGCGCTTACCTGGAGGTTGAGCATAAATCTCTAAGCCTGCTTCGAGTGGATCGTCACTGTCGATCAGCGCCAGATGCGCTTTGCCGCCGTCAAAAAGCCGAGCGAAGAGCACTTGGAAATGGCCGTCGACTTCTTTGAAGGCAACTCGCAAGCGTTCCCGACCTTCGCGGTTTAGACTGCCGATGGATCCGCGCAAACGACCGACCGCTTCGGTTAGTTCCGCTTGCTCGCTCGCGCTGGCCCCATGCTCTTCTTCGATCCGCGTCAGCTCTTCGCTGGCGACCAGATTCACCGGGCCAATCCTTTCGCGGCTGGCTGTTAAGCGGTCCATTTCCTCCGACTCTTGCGAAGCGGGATTGATATCCTCTTCAGCAAATTCGAACTTCTCTGCAAGGAGTGGTGGAGGACATTGAAAACGCTCACCAGAAATGCGCGCCATTTCGCTCCGGCGCTCTTCTTCATTTTCGGCGCGTGCAGCCAAAGTTGCGCGGCCTTCGCGCGTTTGAGTGAGAATCTCACCCGCCGCCGCCAAAGTGCGTTGCGCTTCATTTTGCGATTCTTCGTATGTGTCCTTGTTCGCTTGCGCTGTTTCAAGTTCCTGCGTGAGCCGCGCGCGCACTGTGTCGCCTTGCTCGATTTCGGCGATCAGAGCGGCTGGCTTGGCGGCGATGACAGCGCGTTCTTCTTCGATTTCCTCCAGCCTGCGTCCGGCTTCAGCTACCCTGCTTGCTGCTTCGCCTGAACGCGCTTGCCAATTGTTGCGGTCTGCACGCTGTGCGGCGAGGCGCTCTCGGGTGACTGCGAGGCCTTGGTCATGGGCTGCAAGTTCAGCCATTGCTGACTGCACGGCAGCTTTGGTTGCTTCGTGTTTAGACTGCACTGCTTCGAGTGCGGCGCGCCCAGCATCGGGGGAGGGCAAAGATTCGCGGGCCTCATGAGCGGCCGTAAGCTCGGCCTCTGCGGCGCTGAATTGTTCGGCGATTCCCTTATCGTTTTCGGCCAACTCAGCCAAACGCGAAGCCAAGCGTTCCTTCGCCGCCTCGGCTTGATCGAGGCTGCGAAGCGCCTGCCTCTCAGCGTCCATCGCACCGGCAATGGTGCGTTCTTGCGCGACCAGTCCAGTTTGCAGTTCGGTTAGTTCAGCGCGTGCACTTGTTTCAACTGTCGCAGCATTTTCAGCCGCCATGCGCAGGCCGGGCAGCACGGTTTCCAACTCGCTTAGCCGATTTGCCGCTTCGAGCTTGGCCGCTTCGGCCGCGCCTTCACCGCGCGCAATAAAGCCATCCCAGCGCCTGAGCGCTCCGGCCTTGGTTACCAGCCATTCGCCCGGGCCAAGCTTGCGTGCGTCATCTTCGTCCGCGCAATGGACAAGCGCAAGGCGCGCGCGCAATTCTTCCGGGCAATCACTGATATGGTCGAGCAAGCTGTCGGAGACGGGCGAAGGTGATGCACTGCCCGTCCAATAGCGGCCATCACTTGAATTAGAGGGCGCGCCTAAAGGCGATTTTGCATCGCGGCCCAAGACTGCGGCCAACGCGCGCTCGTACCCTTTGGCGACGCGCACTTTGTCGAGCGCAGAAGGCAGGCCTTCGCGGTTCTTGGCTTGCTTCGCTCTCGCATCTCGGTCGCGGGCAAGCGCGCTATGTTCGCGTTCAATCCCAGCCAGTTCTGCACGTGCTGTCGCGAGTGCAGCGGCTGCTTCATCGCGCGCGGTTTGAAGTTCGCTCTTCCGGGCCTGATCGTGCTCAAGCTTTTCGCGCAAGGTTGCGACTTCTTGTGCCGCGCTTTGCGTGGCTTCACGCGCTGCTATCACTGCTTGCTCTGCGTCGTCGCCTTGCGCCAATTCTTCGCGTGCTTGAGCGATCCGGGTACGCTCGCTCCTTATCCTTTCAAAGCGAGTCTTGGCCTGCCCAATCGCGGCTTCGGCCACGCGCCATTCGGCTTCCACACCGGCATGATCGGCGGTGGCATTAGCCAATGCCAGTTCGGCTGCACGACTGGCCCGTTCGGCCTTCTCTGAGGCATTGGCTAGGTCGGGACGCTTGGCCTCCGCACTGCGCAACGCGTCTTCGCTCGCGACAAGTTCTTTCTCGAGCCGCGCGAGAGCCTCCGCAGCGTCCGTCGTCATGCGGTCGGCTGCATCGCGGTCTTCGGCCAAGCGTTCGCGTTGACGTTCAAGGTCAGCAAGACGGGTCTCTGCCGCTTCAAGCTTTTCTGACAATGCCGCCATTCGGTGGCCATGCGCGCTTGCATCGTCGCGCCGGTCGGTCAGCTCTTCGCGTGCTTCGGCAAGTTTGGTCGCGCACTCGGCTTGCGTTTTTTGAGCTTCATCAACCGCCGCTTGAGCCGCAGTCACTCGGTCTTCGGCCCCTTGCGCAGCGGTGCGTGCTTCTTGCGCGGCATAGGAGGCATCGCGCCAACGGGCGAAGACCACGCGCGCTTCGGCGATTTGGATTTGGTCGGTGAGCTTGGTGTAGCGTTCGGCTTGCTTCGCTTGCCGCCGTAATGAGGCAATTTGCGAGTCCAAACCGGCCATCAAATCTTCTAGCCGCGCGAGGTTCGCTTCGGTTGAGCGCAGCTTGCTCTCGGCATCCTTTCGTCGAACGTGCAGCCCGGCGATCCCGGCAGCCTCTTCGAGCATTTGGCGACGCTCCGCAGGCTTTGCTGCGATAACTTGAGCAATCTTGCCTTGGCTCACTAGAGCTGGCGAATGTGCGCCTGTCGCGGCATCGGCAAAGGTTAGCGCGACGTCTTTCGCGCGGACATCGTGTCCATTGACCCGGTATGCGCTGCCCGCACCGCGTTCGATCCGGCGGGTGACAACCAATTCCTCATGCGCATCATCGCTGGCATGCAGAACGACTTCGGCAAAGGCGCGCTCGGGCCGCGAAGAGGTGCCCGCAAAGATGACATCTTCCATACCGCCAGAACGCATGCTCTTGGGCGAGTTTTCGCCCATGACCCAGCGGATCGCTTCAAGCAGATTGGATTTGCCGCAGCCATTGGGGCCAACAACACCGGTTAAACCGGGTTCAATGCGCAATTCAGCCGGCTCTACAAAGCTCTTAAAACCACTGAGCTTGAGGCGGTTGATTTGCATTGTTTGTCAGTCTCCTGATTGCGATTGTTCGCCCGAGGCTTACTCTTCGTCGCGAGCACCGGCGCTTTGCAGGATGGGTTCGAGATCGGCCCAACTGCCGGCTTCGACCCGTTTGCCATTGATGAGGAAAGTGGGCGTTCCGCTGATCGAAAACTTTTCAGCTTGCTGATCAGAAGTTTCGGCGATTTTGCGAACCTTTTCGGTATCGGCAAGACATGACTTAGCCTGATCCGCTGACAATCCTCGCGAAGCAAAAAACTCAGTGAGACCGGCCGCTTCCGCAGCAGCAGCAAACTTCTGGTCATTTGGCAGTGAGTCGGTTGCTTGGACAGCGGCGGCGTTGGCTTGCAGCGCGCCAAAGACCGTATCAAATTCCTGCCAAGCAATATCGGAAAGCGGTTGCATGCGCTCTTTAGGACCGCATTGGACCATTGTCGCAATCATGAGATCTTCAAAATTGCGGATCAGCTCGCGCTGCTCAAAGCTCACGACGCCGCTGGCGATATATTTGCTCTTGAGCGTTTCCTTCGCTTGCTGAGCGAAATTCGCGCAGGCCCCGCAAGTGTGAGAGGCATACTCAACCAGATTGATCGGTGCTTCGGGGTTGCCGACTTTGAAACCGCCATCTTCTGTGACGGACACTGTATCAATCCATTCCGCGCCATCAGGTGCAGGAATTGCAGCGATGGGCTCGCCGCTAAATTCTCCGTCTTCACCTTCGGCATCGCCGCTGCAAGCAGACAAAGCGAGAGCGAGGGGAGCGGCCAAAGCGAGCCAGCGCGAAGGGGCAATGCGATGAGCGATCATGACAATCTCATTCCTTTGAATTGGTCAATTAGACTAGGTTTGTGTTGGTAGATGAGCAAAGGTGAAAGAGCATTGCTTGTGCAAAAATGAGTCAGTTTCGCACCAAGCCTGTGGGAAACGCGGGAAAAGCGCTCATTGCCCGTCGAAAAAGCCTGCCTCGCCAGATGGCGCAGGCCGCAGCTTAGCGACAAGAACCGGTTCAAGCGTCGCCCATTGGTGCACGCCATCAAGCAATTCGCCATCCAACGCGAAGCTCGGCGTGCCAGTGATGCTGAATTCCGCCGAACTTGCGGTGGATTTTTCGATCAACCTTTGCGCCTCAGCGTCATCCGAGAGGCAGGTGCGTACATCCGCGATCGACATGCCCTTTGCAGCCAACTTATCATCGAAATCGAGCGCGCTTGCCGCGTTCAATCGCGCATTCTTGTCGCCCCGCAACCAAATTTCTTGCTGCGATTGCGGCGCGGATTGAATTTTTGCCATCCAAGTGGATTGGGTCAGCATGAAATCGTTGTGGAGCGCTTTGAAGTTCTTGGGATCGCCGCAAGATACCAACATTGAGATCGTGAGGTCGACAGCGTTGCGGATCACGGGCCTGATTTCGATGCTCATATCGCCGGGCATCAACAAGGTTAGGTCCATCACTGGATCGCCTTCGCGAGCGAAGCTCGCGCAGTGGCCGCATGTGTAGCTAACAAACTCGATGAGACGCGCTTCGGCTTTGGGGTTGCCGATCAGGTGTCCGTGCTCGGTCTCATCGGTCACAGTATGCCAATTGCCCGGCTTTAGCGTATCCTCAAAGGCGCTGTCTGGGTTAGACAGGTCTTGCCCGCTACTTTGCGCTCCGGCAGAGCCTGCAACCAACAAGGCTGTGCTTGCCAGCACAATGGTTTTAAAAGTCCTCAGCATCATTCCTCAGTCAATACTCGTTTCTTCATCACCCATACTGCGCGCCAGCGATTCCAGCACGGTGCGTAGCTCCGGATCACCAATATCGCGCAAACTGTCGCCCAACTCCATCGGAATGGACTTTAAGGACGGTGGTGGTTTGGTGCGTTCTTCAACATGGGGCGGCTTAACCTCGCCTTGCCGGATTTTTACCCGCGCCACAGCTTTGTAACCGAAGAAGCGATTCACCCGCTCAATAATTTCCGGCGTTACCTGCTGGATTAGTGGCGCATGCGCGGGTCTGACGACAAGCTGCAAAATGCCCTCGGACTTCTCGCCGGGAGGGAAACGGATTGCCTCTGGGCTGCACACCATTGCATGGGTCGGGCCGACGATTTCGGGCCAGCGTGTGACGACCGAACTTTGCACAAAGCCAAAGCGCCGAAAGGCCGTGCGCCCAATCTCAGGCATCAGTTCGCCAATCGGTCTGGCTGCACCGCCGCGCTTGCGCTCATAGCGCTTTGCCTTCTTGCGCGTGCCTTTGGTCTTGTCGCTTCCCATTACGCGCAGTGTCATGCCATAGGCGGCGCGTGACCGCCACCATCTCTGACATTCTGCTCCACTGGTATGGCCGCCATGCGCGTGAATTACCGTGGCGCAAACCACCCGGCAGCGTGCGGCCAAACGACCCTGCTTGGCCTTACAGGGTGTGGCTGTCCGAAGTGATGCTGCAACAAACGACCGTTGCCGCGGTGAAGCCCTATTTCGCCAAATTCACGACCAAGTGGCCCGATATTGATGCGCTTGCGGCGGCTGGCGATGACGAGGTGATGGCCGCGTGGGCCGGGCTTGGCTATTATTCGCGCGCCCGCAACCTTGTGAAATGCGCGAAGCAAGTGGCTGCGCGTGGCGGTTTTCCCAAGACCGAGGAAGAGTTGCGCAAGCTGCCTGGGCTGGGCGCGTACACTGCGGCTGCGATTGCGGCGATTGCCTTCGGTCAGCGCGCAGTCGTCGTTGATGCCAATGTGGAGCGTGTGGTTGCACGGCTCTTTGCGATTGAAGAACCCTTGCCTCAGGCGCGCAAGGCAATACGGGCTAAAGCTGATAAAATTACGCCCGATGAGCGTGCTGGAGACTTTGCGCAGGCGATGATGGATCTAGGCTCCAGCATCTGCACCAGTAAAGCGCCGCGTTGTTTGCTGTGCCCGGTCGCAGAAGCCTGTGAAGTGCGCAAAATTGGTGAACCTGAGCGTCTTCCTGTCAAACCTCCTAAGAAGGCTAAGCCAGAACGGCGTGGCACCGCGTTCTGGATGGAGCGCGAAATTGCCGGACAGCGCAGCGTGTTGCTTGTCACACGCCAAGGAACAGGAATGCTCGGTGGTATGCGTGCGCTGCCTGACGATGGCTGGAGTGCTCAAAGCGATGGGTCAGGCGAAGCGCCGTTCGCGAGACAGTGGGAAGAGCTAGGCGCGGTCCGGCACACATTCACCCATGCGCATTTGACGTTGAAAGTGCTGGGCGCCACGACAAAGGAACAGTCCAACGCGGAAGGAGAATGGTGGCCGATTGATCGCTTGGACGAAGCTGGCTTACCAACTTTGTTTGCAAAAGCGGCTCGGCTGGCTTTGGCAGCGGACTAAAAGAAGCCGCCTCCAAGATACAATCTGACGCATGCAATCGCTAGCACGATCAGGCAGAAGTTTCGCCCGCCATTACTGCGCGAAAGCGCGCCAAAGATGACGCCGATAACGATCACCGGGAGCGCGATCCAATTCGCCCAGCCTAGCAACGGTATTTGCGCCGGAATCACGATGATGAGTGACACGATGCCTAGAAGATATGCGATGAGATTAGCCATGTGTTCTATATAGGTAACACACCAATGGGGTTCACGTCCTCTTGCGGCCTATTCAAGCGTTGTTCAAGCAGTCCGGTGATTGACGGCATGACGCATCTGCCCCACACAGTTGCAAACAAAAATCTATTCGGAGACCCCCTGAGATGGCTCAAAGCCTATTCGACACTTCATACGCTCAGTTCGGCTATGGTCAGACTGGCTATGCCCAAACTGAATTCGCACCGGCATCATCTGTTTCGACGGACCTGTCACGGCGTGCGCTATTTCGTGCTGGCGGATATCTTGGCGCGGGTGCTGCTTTGTCGACCCTGCCTTTTGGCCGCCCCGCATTTGCGCATGATGTAAGCCAAGCTTGGCCTAATGCGGCCGCGATAGCGAAGAAGTATCTGGATGAGCGCAAAGTCGCCAATTTATTCATGACGATGGGCTGGGGGCAAGAAGATCACGCCCACACAGTTGGAGGCGGCAAATTGTCGCTCGTCAGTGACAAAGATGTCGATGAAAATTCGCTCTATCGCATCTATTCGATGACAAAGCCGATCACCGGCATGGCGATCATGATGCTGATCGATGAGGGCAAACTTGGCCTCGATCAACCGGTTTATGATTTACTGCCGAAGTTTAAGGATATGCAGGTTCTAAACGATCCTGAGGGAGCGTTAGAGGACACAGTCAAAGCCGACAAAGCCATCACAATCCGCCATTTGCTCACGCATACTGCGGGTCTTGGCTATATCGTTACCAGCAAGGGTCCGCAGCTCAAAGCGTATCAGGATCAAGGCCTTACCGGCGGAAGGGTCAGCCGTTTCCCGATCCCGGGCATCCCGACGATCACTTCTGCGCCAAGTTTGGAAGTTTGGGCGGATCGCTTGGCCGAGGTTCCACTTACGGTTCAACCAGGGACGAAGTGGATATATTCCGCCAGCATCGACCTTTTGGGCCGCCTGATCGAAGTCGAATCCGGCATGGACTTTGAGACATTCCTAAAGACCCGCATGTTCGAGCCGCTGGGTATGGACAGCACTTGGATGACTTTGCCTGAAAGCGAAAAGGGTCGCTTTACCGACAATTACGGGATTTTGAACGGCACACCGCTGCCCATCGATCCGGCGGGTAACTCAATCTATCTTGATGCGCCCACAGTGCCTTCGGGCGGAGGTGGTCTGATCTCAAGCCCGAAAGACTATGACCGTTTCCTGCGTATGTTGCTGGGCTATGGCAAGCTGGGTGATGAGCGGATCATGAGCGAGGAGGCGGTGCGTGTCGGCGTTTCGAATCTGATACCGGAGGGCGTCGACCTCAAAGGTTCATGGGTTGAAGGCCAAGGGCACGGGGCAGGAGGGCGCTCCGCCAATGGCCAGTTTGGTTGGGGCGGCGCTGCTGGAACATTGGGCGCTGTCGATTTCAACGTCGGTCTTCGCGCGGCTTTGTGGACGCAATATATGCCGACCGAGGCCTTCCCAATCCGTGATGAGTATCTTGCGGCGCTTAAGAGCGACATTGCGTCGATGCTCAAAGCCAAGAAAGCTGCGTAAATGGATGCACGGGTGTCAGCTGTTAGTCCGCCAATAGCCTTTGCCGGCTCGCCGATAGATCGGGCGGACCATGTCCGCGTCGACCCCGAAGCGCTTGGCGCGAAAATGGACTGGCGGGCGCGTGTGTTGAAGCTCGACGGTTTGCTCCCCGAGGTCAGCGATACAAACGGCCTTGAATGGGGGACGCTAGCTGATGTTCCGCCAGAGGCTGAGTTGGTGTTTCTGGGCATGTGGGACGATAAAGCGTGCTTTGCTCCGGTGCCTGATGTCGGCGCAACCGGACCTGCCTTTGCCATGCCACGCTCTTGGCAGATTATGCAGCTGCTCGGGCCAGAAGATTTGGCTATTTACGGCGGCGCACGGTCTTTATGCGATTGGCATGCTCGGCACCAGTTTTGCGCCAAATGCGGGTCGCAAACCAAACTGACCAAAGGCGGTTGGCAACGTTCTTGCTCCAATTGTGGTGCGGAGCATTTTCCGCGCACCGATCCGGTTACGATTATGCTGGTCGAGCATGAGGATAGCCTTCTGCTGGGCCGTCAGCCTCGCTTTCCTCCGCGCATGTATTCCGCGCTTGCTGGCTTTGTCGAACCGGGTGAAACCATCGAAGAAGCGGTGGCGCGCGAGATATGGGAAGAGGCGGGCGTCAAAGCGCATAGCGTTGAGTACATCGCCAGCCAGCCTTGGCCGTTTCCAAGCCAAATGATGATAGGCTGTACTTCCAAAACTGACGACCCCGCGATCACCATTGATGAGACTGAACTGGACGATGCGCGCTGGTTTTCTCGCGCGGAATTGGAAGATGCGCGAGCGGCGGGCAATGATGGGAACGAGCATTTGATCTTCCCGCAACCTTTCGCGATTGCGCATCACTTAATTGCATGGTGGCTCGACAAATGACCGACAAATTGACGATCGATATTTACTCCGATGTGATGTGCCCGTGGTGCGCGATTGGATATGGGCAGCTGACCAAAGCGCTCGACCAGCTTGAAGGCGAGATTGAGGCAGAAATTCGTTGGCGTCCCTTTGAACTTAACCCGGATATGCCTGCAGAAGGCGAAGAGCAGGAAGCCCATTTGGCGCGTAAATATGGCCGATCTGCTGAAGAGGGCGCGCAAGTGCGTGGACAGATGAAATCCATCGCGGATCAAGCTGGCGTGTCTCTGTCCTATGAAGGTTCTGAGGAAAACAGCGCTGAAACACCACCTGCGATGATGTGGAACACGCGCGATGCGCATAAGCTGCTTGGTTGGGCATTGGAGCAAGCCGGACCGCAGGTGCAAACCGAGCTGAAGCTCGCGCTATTCAAAGCCCATTTCAACCAACGCAAGCGCATCGGAGAGCGCGACGTTTTGCTCGACATTGCGGCCAGCGTTGGCTTGCACCGTATGGCCGCGAAAACTGCGCTTGAGGATACAGACTTGGAAGCGCGCGTTGTCGCGGAAGAGCGTCAGGCATGGGATTTGAACATCTCTGGAGTTCCGGCAATGATCATGAATGGCAAATTCATGGTACCCGGGGCGCAGCCGCCCGAAACCTATGTGAATGTGCTGCGACGGGTCGCGGAAAAATCGAAGGAAATTGCATCCGGATAACGGGGTCGTTGCGTAGCTGGGGGCACTATGAAGAGCATCATCATCACTGCGATCGTAACCGCCATAGGATTTGCCTTTGCGTGGTTCTTGGGAAGCCAAAGCACATCCGTTTGGGGGCTACCGCTGACATTCCTTTGCGGGCTGATTGCCTTTGCGGTTAACTGGCTGGCGTTCATCCCGTCGGCCATTGCGCAAAGCGACAAGTTCTATGACAGCGTTGGCGCGTTGACTTATTGCTCGGTGGTCGTCTTTGCCTGTGTCTTCGCACCTTCACTTGATCTGCGAGCGATCATAGTCGCGGCGATGGTGGGTATTTGGACATTGCGCCTCGGCAGCTTCCTCTTCATGCGCATTCACGCAGCGGGCGGAGCGGATTCACGGTTTGAGAAAATCCGCGTGAACCCTGCGCGCTTCCTTGTCGCTTGGACGCTTCAAGCGGTCTGGGTGATCTTTACAGCGGCTGCTGCAATCGTTGCCATCACGGCGACCGACCGCGCGCCGATCGGTCTGTTTTTCTGGATTGGAGGGGGCGTTTGGGTGCTCGGTTTTGTCTGGGAAGTGATCGCCGACAATCAGAAGTCAGCGTTTAAGAAAGATCCTACCAACCAAGGCAAATTCATCAATGTCGGTCTATGGAAATGGTCGCGCCATCCCAATTATTTCGGTGAGATCACGCTTTGGACCGGTATTTTGATTATGACTATCCCGCTTTTGTCCGGCACGGGATGGCTGGCCGTGATTTCGCCGTTATTCGTGACGCTGCTGCTCACCAAGATCAGCGGCATCAACCTCCAAAACGCGCAAGCGGCACGGCGATGGGGCGATGATCTAGCTTATCAGCAATATCGCGCCAACACGCCTACCTTGATCCCAATGCCGCCAAGGGTCTAGCTGAGATGGCTTAGACCGAGCAGGAGAGCCACAATGTCACAATTCGCACCCAAGGCCGCCGTGATCACCGGCGGGGGAAGTGGCATTGGCTTGGCATTGGCGAAGCGGCTTTCTGCGAATGGATGTCGAGTGATGGCGGCCGACTTGCCGGGTGAAACGCTCAACGCAGCGGGCGCTCTGGACGGAGTAACGGCGCGTTCCTGCGACGTGTCTGACCTTGCCCAAGTCGAGGCGCTGGCGGATGCAGCGTTCGATGCTTTCGACACTGTCGATCTTGTTCTCAACAATGCAGGGCAGGGCGGGGTGCACGGTCCCCTTTGGGAAGTAGACCCGGACAAGGCTCGCGCGCATTTTGATGTCAATTTCTGGGGCATATGGAACGGATGCCGCGCCTTTGCGCCTCGCTTGATTGATCAAACAACGCCTAGCGCAATCTACAACACCGGCAGCGAGAACAGCTTCTTTTGCGCGGTCGATCAATCCGCCGCTTACATCGCTGCCAAACATGCAGTGGTCGGCATGACAGAGAGCTTTCGCGGTGATTTGCCCGCTCATGTCCATGCCGGGACGATCATTCCCGGCTGGGTCTTTACGCCATTGGGGCCAGAGCAATTCATGAAATTTGGAATGGATGTCGAAGACTATGTCGACATCATCCTCCCGCAAATCCTAGGCCGTCGTCGATTTGTGGTCAGCCATGGCTACAACAAAGTGCGCATTGGTGAGCGGATGGACGAACTCGCCGCCAGTTATGACGAATATGCTCTGCCTGTTGAAGATGATGCCAAACATGATGTGCGATTGAGGATGCAGGCTTTGCGCGCGGCGAAGGATTAGGCACGCGGCTTGCGCAGTTGATAAACCTCATTCATGTTCGGCCAAAGTGCGAGTGGTCCCGACTCGTGCATAAGGAGTTTGACCAATGTCCCAAGCCTCATTCACTCGCATTTTGATCGCCACGCCTTTTGTTGTCGCTCTCGCGGCGTGTGGTGGAGCAGAAGGTTCCGGCGATGAAGGCGAGACAGGCGCAGCTGCTGACACCGAGGTGCCCACTGAAATCGCTGAACGTCAGGCCAATTTTGAGGCGATCGGTGACAGTTTTAAAGTTATCCGCACACAGCTTGAAAGTGGGGAGCCGGACCTCTCGGTTATCGCAACCGAAGCGGCGAATATGAGCGAAAAAGGTCAAGCGCAGGCCAACCTTTTCCCTGCTGGCACCAGCGTTGATGATGGGTTCGACACCGAAGCGTTGGCGGTGATTTGGGACGAGCAAGAGGATTTTGGTCAAAAGGGGACCGACCTAGGCGCGGCGGCCGCAAAGATGGTTGAGCTTGCAGAGAGCGGCGATGCGGCGGCAGTAGCGGCGCATGTCAAGGATCTGGGCGGCACCTGCAAAGCGTGTCACGACAAATTTCGCGTCAAGAAAGACTGATCCGAAGGTCGCCGGGCGTGGCGAAAAATGACGGCAGTGTTCGCGTTTGGGATTGGCCTGTACGGGTCAGCCATTGGGGCTTTGCGCTGCTTGTCCCGGCCATGTGGTACACCGCCGAATATTCTCACTGGGTCTGGCATAAGCGCTTAGGGCTGGTCTTGCTGGGTCTGCTTGTGTTCCGTTTCCTCTGCGGTTGTTTCGGCACACGGACGGCGCGTTTTGCAAGTTTTGTCAAAGGTCCCGGCGCTGTACTTGCCTATCTTCGTGGACACAGAGAAAGCGGCGTTGGCCACACTCCGGTTGGCGCGTTGAGCGTCGTTGCTTTGTTGCTCGCGATGTCTGTTCAAGTTGGCATGGGGCTCTTCGCAGGCGATCCCTATGATGGAGCCACCGGGCCGCTCAACAGCCTGGTGGGCATTGGGACAGCGGACTGGCTGACTGACACGCATGAGTGGTTTTATTGGGTGGTGCTGGGCTTGGTCGCGCTGCATCTGGCGGCGATCGCATTCTACACTTTCGTTAGGCGAAAGAAGCTGGTCGGCCCAATGATAACGGGCAAGTGTCAGTCCGATGCCGAGCAAGGCAATGATCCCGAAGCTTGGGCAACGTCATTGGCCGGGATGGCAATGGCGGTCGGAGTATCAATTTGGGTCGCTTATGGCGCGCCGCCATTTGGCGGATGAGCGCGACGTCTGCGTCCTGATGAGCTTCTTGAAGCCATGATCACTTTGAATTCAACGCGCGGTTCGCATAGGATGCATGAACGAACATTGGTTCGTTAGATGGGAGAAAGGGGAAACATGGGAAATGCTGTTCTTTTGGCCGCTATGTTGAGCGGCCTTGCCACTGATGGCTCTGCCTGCCCTGAAAATTTCGACGAGAGCGATCATCTAATGGATGTGTGTGCAGACTATCTTGATGACACGGCGGCTTATTCTGCGACATGGCGGGGTAGCCTCAGCCCCAGACCCGCCGAACAACAGGTTGCTGTTTTCCGGTATGAAGGAAAGTGGTTTGTGCGAGTAGCAGGCTATCGCTGGAAGCCGGGAACCTCCTTGGTTGAATATCGCCGCAATGAAATTCAGATTAGCGAAGAGGACAGCGACGCGATTGCCGCATTGATGAGCGATGCAAAACTCAAAGAATTGTCCTCGATCAAATACTATGGATCAGATTATGTGTTTTGCACAGATGGGGCGAGCTTCCGTCTCGATATGGCTCGGGCAGGACAACGCAAAGAAGTCGCCCAACATAGTTGCGCAGGCAAAACAGAGATCAACAGAGTTATGAGCGAATTTAGGAATCTTGCGCTGAAGTATGATCCCGAGTTCGACGGGATGCTCACTGGTCTTAAGAATTAAATCAGCCCCAATCGCTCCAACTTGCCTGCCAGCTTGCCGGGCAGGGCATCGCCAATATCTTCGTCGGGTGCCAAGTCGCGCGGAGGTTCGCCTTTGAGGTAACGCCAGCCTTGATGCGCGCGCTTGGTGCGCGGGGCGACACGAACAAGCTCTGGCTTTAGCTCGATCAGCCAGCGCCCATCATCACCTTGCGAAAAGCCAGTGATCTCTGAACGCGCAACAATTGCGTGTTGAAATATCCAGAAAAGCGATCCGCCAATGCACTGCTCCCACTTGGTCGGACGATATTTGGTTGTCAGGTTCGGGCTGCGGCGTCCGGCATACCAGCTTTCAATGTCGCCATAGCTTTGCGCGCCAAACGCGATCTTGGTGAGGTGAAGGGGCATGGGGTCAATCTAGGCGAGACGCGCAAAGTCTCAACCCATCGGCACAAGTCCGCTCACAACTGCGAGGCCGAGGAACGCGAAAAAGCCCATTGAATCGGTAATCATGGTCACAAACACGCTGGAAGCCACGGCTGGGTCTTGGCCCATACGCTCAAACATAACTGGGACGAGCACACCCGCTAGCCCGGCGATCACGATGTTTATGATCATCGCAGCGGCGATCACTGCCCCCATCATCGGGCTAAAGAGGAAGCCTGCGGCAATCCCGATCAGCACCGCGACGGTGGCCCCGTTCAAAACCGCGACACGCAGTTCGCGCCAGACAATCCGCCAAGTGTTTGATCGGGTCAGCTGATTGGTGGCTATCGCGCGCACCGCGACCGCCATCGTTTGTGTGCCTGCGTTTCCGCCAATACTTGCGACAATCGGCATCAACACTGCGAGCGCGACCAATTGCTCAATCGCTGCTCCAAACAGCGCGATGATAAGGCTTGCGACGACCGCCGTGCCCAAATTTGCGATCAGCCAGCGCACCCGGCTGGAATAGGCTTCGCGGATTGGCTCGTTGATGTCGCCATCGCCCGCACCAGAGAGCAAGAGCGCGTCTTCCCCAGCTTCTTCGGAGATGATGTGGACGATATCGTCCACCGTCATCTGCCCCACAAGCCGCCCGGTTTCATCGACCACTGCAGCGCTGATCAACGCGTATTTCTGGAACATTAGCGCGACTTCTTCTTGATCCATCGCGGCCGGGATCAGCGTTTGATCGCGCTTCATTACATCGGTCAGCGCAACTGAACGCGGGGTCGTCAGGATCCAATTGAGCGCGCAGGTGCCAACCGGGTGATGCGACGCGTCAACCACGAACACTTCCCAAAAATCATGTTCGAGATCTCCCTGTTCGCGAAGGTAATCAATAAGATCGCCGATTGTCAGATGCTCTGGCACCGCCATAAAGTGGCGGTTCATCAGGCGGCCAGCGGTCTCTTCTGGATAAGAAAGCGCGCTTTCAACGGCGGCCTGCGTCTCAGGCTCCATTTCCGCGATGATCGCCTTCTGGTCATCCTCATCAAGGTCTTCCAGAAGCTGCACTGCATCGTCGGTTTCGAGCTCTTCGGCGATGATGGC
>CAZOLE010000011.1:0-16790 GCA_964580445.1 uncultured Porphyrobacter sp. | reverse complement strand
TTCTGACACGGCGATGATCAGACCGCTGGCTTTGGCGCGTTGGCTTGACGTGGTGGCGCTGTTGATTATGGTGATCGTGGTGGTTGGCGGCATCACACGGCTCACCGAAAGCGGCCTTTCGATCACCCAATGGCAGCCGGTGACCGGCATTCTGCCACCTTTGAGCGATGCCGCGTGGCAAGCCGAATTTGCCAAGTATCAAGCCACTCCTGAATTCCGCTTTGAAGCCAGCGTAGGTGGAATGACACTCGACCAGTTCAAGTTCATCTTTTTCTGGGAGTGGTTTCACCGCGTGCTCGGGCGCTTAATCGGGGTTGCCTATGCGCTGCCGCTGGTCTGGTTCTGGGTGAAGAACACGATTCCTCGAGACTACAAGCCGCGCCTTATTGCTTTGTTGGGTCTCGGTGCCTTGCAAGGGGTATTCGGGTGGCTGATGGTCCGCAGCGGATTGTCGGGCCAGATGACTGATGTGAGCCACTTCTGGCTGTCGGTCCATTTGCTCACCGCGTTGTTCACGCTGGGCGGGCTGGTTTGGACTGCACTCGACCTCAGGCGATTGGCGCGTGATCCGGCGACAGGGCCCGCCCCACTAACCGGCTTTGCCTTTGCCGTTGCTTCGGTGTTGTTTGTCCAACTCTTATTGGGCGCGTGGGTCGCTGGCCTCAACGCAGGGCATGCATCCTATGACTGGCCACTGATGAATGGCAGGCTGATCCCGCAGATCAATTGGTCGATGGGCTTTCTCTACACGCTGACGCATGACCCATTCCTTCTCCATTTTCTGCACCGGTGGTGGGCATGGGTCGCGGTGATCGCGCTTATCTGGCTCGCCCGGCGTGCACGCACCACTGATCGGCGCGCTTCGATTGCAGTCCACAGCGCGTTTGGGACGATGATTGTCCTTGGTATCGCAACCGTTCTAACCGAGGTTTCCTTGTGGATCGCGGTGGCGCATCAACTGACCGGAGCGCTTCTGGTGGCCAGCACGGCTTGGGCCATGCATGCCGACGGGGCGCAGCGACAAAACGCGCCCGGCGCTTGACCTCAAGCTCGCTTGGCTGTCCTATATAGAGCCAATGCACTCGCCCAATGACCTTTCTGAGCCTGCGCTGGCCTGGTGCCCCTTTCCCAACCGCGAAAGCGCGCGTCGGATCGCAACGCAATTGCTTGATGAGAAACTGATTGGCTGCGCGAATATTCTTGGCGATATTGAAGCCTTGTATGAGTGGAATGGTGAACGCGGAAAAAGCAAGGAAGTTGCCGTCCTGATGAAGACCAATGCGAACCGACTTTCTGATATGACGCAGCGACTGGGTGAGCTGCACCCATATGACGCACCGGCAATTCTAGGGTGGCACTGTGATGACGCGCATCCCTCTACAAAAGCTTGGCTGGGCACGCTTTCACAGGGCGCATCGGCGTGACACAGATTGATCGCCGTGTCGCATTGTGCGCGATGATTGGGGCAGGAGCGTTATTCGCGATACCCGCCGCCGCAGCGCAAAGACTGGAACTGCCCCAAGGCCCCATGCGCCTCACCCGCCGATTAGAACGGGGAATGAGCCAGGGAGCAAAGGTAGTGGTCACGCGCGATTGGTCCGTGCAATTCACTCCACAACGATCCGGCATCGCAATCTCCGGAAAGCAAACTTCGGTAAATGTTGAAGCGCCAGAATCCGTCGCAGCATTCGCAGAGTTGGAAGAGCGGCGATCAACCTCCGACATGTTTCCGTTCCTCTTGTCGGAGAATGGACTGATCATAAGAACCGGAGACTATGTCGAAGGGTCCGATGAAGCCCAAGCCATCCAAATGGCACAGGACAAAATTCAGGGCAGCGAGCTTTCCCATGAGTCGAGGGAAAGCATTTTGATCGCGCTAGGGGCCCTGCAAAGCTCTTTTGCTTCACTGCTGGAACAAATGCCTGCTGACCTCTTTTTCCCGACAAGCAAGCCGGTTAATCGCGTCCAAGCAATTAATTTGCAAAACGGCGTTACCGGTGAGTTTGAGCTAACCTATGCAGCGCTAAGCTCTGAGCAGGGAGCCTGGCTAAAGCATGCCGAACGCCAAGTGATCACACGCATTGGCAGCGATGAGCGGCGCTCACGCGAGGTATGGTCGATGGCGCCCCTCTAAGCGCGCGCTTCGCGGGGCATTCGCAGAGTCCAAAGTTTGGCGGTATTATTTTACCTCCGTCGAACACCGCGCTTTTGCTTGACTTTAGGGACCCTCACGCACAAATGCGCCGTTCATAGGTACAGCTTTGCGCGTTTTGCGGATGAGCCAAGGCCATCATTCATTGAGTTCAAGGATACATCCATGAAGACGCTCAGCAAACAGACCCGGTCGATTAAGCCGGCTGAGGTCGATAAAGACTGGCACGTTATCGATGCTGACGGCCTAGTGGTCGGACGGCTTGCTTCAATTATCGCCAATATTCTGCGCGGCAAGCACAAGCCAAGCTACACCCCGCATGTTGATTGCGGCGATCACGTGATCGTGCTCAACGTCGACAAGGTGAAGTTCACCGGCAACAAAGCTGCTAACAAGATCTACTACAAGCACACTGGCTATCCCGGCGGCATCAAGGAAACGACGCCAGAGAAAATTCTCGAAGGCCACTTCCCAGAGCGCGTGCTTGAAAAAGCGATCTTCCGCATGATCCCTCGTGGTCCGCTAGGCCGCGATCAAATGCGAGCGCTGCACCTGTATTCCGGCACTGAGCACCCGCATGACGGGCAAAACCCTAAGGTGCTCGACGTTGCTTCCATGAACCGCAAGAACAAGGTCACCGCATAATGGCTGACGAGAACAACACCGTATCCGATCTTTCGGAACTCAAAGAGATTGCTGGCGATGCGCCTGCGGCTGATGCGGCAGAGATTGCACAAAACCCAGCAGCGCCTCTGCGCGAGCAAGAGCTTGATGCGCAAGGCCGCGCTTATGCAACTGGTCGTCGTAAAGATGCTGTGGCTCGGGTCTGGATCAAACCTGGCACTGGCAAGATCACCGTCAACGGCAAGGAGCAGGAAGTGTATTTCGCACGTCCGACACTGCGTTTGATCATCAATCAGCCATTCGCGATCACCGATCGTGAAGGTCAGTTTGATGTTGTGGCAAGCGTGCGCGGCGGCGGACTTTCAGGCCAAGCCGGTGCGGTCAAACACGGGATCAGCCAAGCGCTCACCAAATATGAGCCTGCTTTGCGCAGCACAGTCAAAGCAGCTGGCTTCCTCACCCGCGATAGCCGTGTGGTTGAGCGTAAGAAGTATGGCCGCGCGAAAGCACGTCGTAGCTTCCAGTTCTCGAAGCGTTAATCGCTCGAGTTCAATTCGCGAGAAAAACAAAGGGCGGCTCCCAATGCGGGGCCGCCCTTTCGTTTTGTGGTGAAAGGCTTGGAACGTTAGCGCTGAAGCAGCATCAGACCCCAGGATAGTCCCGTTCCCGCTAGAAATAGTGAGAAAGACCAATAGAGCCTGTAATCAGCCACCATTAGCGACTGAATACCCAGCGGACCGCCGCTGGAGCCTTGAGATCCAATGACCGTTGCAATGCAACAGCTTAGAACCAAGCCGATAAAGATCGCTTTAAGCACGCTCATATTCGCACTCTTCCCCAGAATATTGCACATTCAATTGTGAACGGTTGCACCCGTAGACCCGCGTAGTTCTTGACCGAAAAGTCACAAGAAAACGTTAAGGTGAAGCAATCGGAAATGGTTAAGGGCTTCGGCCTCAACCCGCTAAACCGCTTCTTCAAACCGTCGAACCTCTGCATTGATCACACCGCCCTGCTCGCAGGTTATGACCTGATAGCAGGCTGGCGCCCCATGGCGCAGTCGCGTCGACAATGTTCCCGCACCCAGCATGCGGGCGGTCCCTCCATCTACTGTGCGAGTCTGATCAATCGGTTGATGGATATGCCCGGACAACACCGCATTGGCCCCGGCATGAGCGATTGCAGCAAAGGCGCGGGTGCCTCCGATAGTCGGGTTTTGCGCCTCGCCATCCGGTCCCAACAAGGGATGGTGCGCTGTCACAATGATTGTCCGCTGATCGTCTTTGAGCGCACGCAACTGTGTAAGCGTTTCATTTAAAGCGCGACGCGTCACCACACCATCCGACCAAGGGAAACGTCGCTGAACGCGCACAGTGGATTTCAATGGTACAAGGACAACATCATCTGATGCAAAGCTACCTGCCACTTTTCGTTTCAGTTCGCGGTATCGTCGATACGGATCGGTGAAGCGCTCCAGCAGGTTATAATAAGGCATGTCGTGATTGCCGGGATCAAGCCAGATCGGAACACCGAGCGATGCGAACCACTGCGCCGCCGATTTGTATTCGCTGCGCTTGGCGCGCTGGGTCAAATCTCCTGTGCACACCACAAGATCGGGCCGTTCGCGTTCCACAGCTCGCTCGACTTCGGCTAATGCTTCGCGGTTTTCAACGCCGAAGTGAACATCACTGATGTGAAACAGCCGAGTGGTCATCGCTTTCGCCTCCATTCCCATCCGCCAAGGATAAACCACGCTGCAATACCATTGAGCATACTGTAGCAGAGATAGGCCCAAGCAAAGCTTGTCCAGCCGTTGGCCGCTAGCGACAGCGAGAAAATCAAGACCGCGAACTCGGCTATCAAACTAAGTCTGCCTCCCAATAGCTGCAAGAAGGAAGGCATTTGTCTGACCAGTGGGTGTCCGCTTTCCAGCACTGCCAGATGCATGGCGAAATTGCCGATCCCCAAAAGGAAGATGATGATCAAAGCCAAGGTCACAAATGACAGTATGGCGTAAACGCCCATCGTGTGGAAACACCCATTTGTCGGGAAAAGTTCAGCATCGGTCCTGAACCTACTGCGCCAATCGAGCGGTGTCCCCCAACAATCGACATTGGCGTGATCTCTGATGCGAATCCGCCTATTTCTTTACTCAGCAGCTCGCAATCATCCCCGGTTCGAACCCCCGCTCGAACGATTGCAAGTCTGCCTTGGAGGAGAATTGACATGAAATCGCTTACTCTCACCGCAGCAGCTCTTGGTCTTGCAATTGCCGCGACCCCCGCTTTTGCTGGCGATAAAGCCCCAACCGGAGCGGTCAGCCTATCTGGGCTAGACCTCTCAACCGTTGAAGGTCAAAAAATACTCGATCAGCGCATTCATCGTGTCGCCCGCGAAATTTGCGAAGTAGACAAGACCACAACTGGCTCACGACTCCCGAACCGCGCTGTTCGCGATTGCTATAACAAGGCGGTCGCTAGCGCGAAGCAGCAAGTCGCAGAAGTCATCAGCCAACGTCAACGCGGCGGCTAACAGCGGCACAAATTTGCGCCAAGTCGGCGCATTACTGCGGCTCGGATCTGATCAGTCCCCGGATCCGGGCCGCCCCTTATTCTAATTCAAGAAACACAATGCGGCGCAGCCTAGCGCCCCGCCATAGCTTTCACTTTGGAAAGATAAGTCCGCCCGATCCTCAACGCGTTGCCGCTTTGCAGCTCGGCCGACCAGACCCCCAACCCATCATGCCGAAGCCCGCGTATATTGTCGCGGCGCAAGATCGTGGATCGGTGAATGCGGATAAACTTGTCGGGATCGAGCCGCTTTTCCAGCCCCGCAATCGTTTGCAAAAGTAGGTAAGAGCGCTCTTGTTCCGGATCGCCAACATGCAACCGGACATAGTCGCGCTCAGCGTCAATCTGATGCACTTCGCTCACCGCAATACGCAGCAATTCAGAACGATGCGGCACCCATAGCTCATCAAGCCATTCGCTGGCTTGTTCCTTGCGTTCACCGCGCCGCGCCAAAGCGCGATCAATCGCGCGTTCGAGCCGATCAGCAGCAACGGGTTTAAGCACATAATCGATCGCTTCAAGGTCGAAGGCTTCAACCGCAAAGTGATCATGCGCGGTTACAAAGATCACCGCGGGCGGATCATCTTGCTCTGCAAAAACGCGTGCCACGCCGAGCCCATCAAGCTCGGGCATAGTCATATCTAGCAAGACGAGGTCGGGAGTGAGCGCTTCGGCGAGACGCAAAGCCGCCGCACCATCGCTAGCAGTGCCAACCACGCTTATTGCCGGCAGTTCTGCGCAGATAACTTGGATGCGCTCAACCGCCAAAGGCTCGTCATCGACGATCAATGTGCGCAGCGCGCCGTCTGTTCCTTCGGCTTCACCCACGGCGGGTCAGGGGAATGCGCATTTCGGTCATATACCCTCCTTCAATCGGCCCAGACGTAAAACCAATATCCGATCCAAACCGCGTTTCGAGGCGATCGTGGACATTGGCAAGACCAATGCCAAACCCATGCGGCGTTCCGTCAGGAACACCCGGGCCATCGTCACTGATGCACACCACCAGTCGATCAAACTCTTCGCGCGCGCGAATCTTTATCGTCACTTGGCGCTTCACGGGAGAAACCGCATATTTAACCGAGTTTTCGACCAGCGGCTGCAAGATCATGCCGGGCACACGTGCTTCCTCTAATGATGTGGGCAGATCGAATTCGCAATTCAGCCGGTCTGGAAAACGTACAGCCTCGATGTCGAGATAGAGCTTTTGCAGATCAAATTCGTCCCGCAATGCCACATCGCCGGTTGGCTCATCGGCAAGGCTATGGCGATAAAAGCGGCTAATCGTCTGGATCATCCGTTCTGCGCTTTGGGCCTTACCGGTCATTACCAGCGCCGACAGCGAGTTTAGCGTGTTGAATAGAAAATGCGGATTCACCTGATAGCGCAGGGAACGCAGCTCCGAATCTCTGGCAGCCGATTTGAACTTCTGTTCACGACGTTCAGCAGCCCTCGCCTGCGCGATTGCCAGCATCGCGATGTAAAGCGATGCCCAAGTCAGGATAATGTAATACCGGCTTAGTGCAGCGTCGAGCAGCGGCTGCCAAATTCCAGCCTTGTCCTTGGCATCTTGCAGCTTGAAGGTAAGCACCGGAGGATTTTCTGGGTCTTGCCGTTCGCTGCTATCCGGCACCCATCCATTTGGCTGTTCGATCTCTGCAAAGATATTGCCAGCATCGTCGCGTTTGATCGTAAAGCCGCGCTCATCGGCAAATTCTTCGTTCATCCGATCCTCGACCGGCTGAAACATCAATTGATTCACTTGCGCCACCAACATCGCTGCGGGCATTGCTACTAAAAGCGCCACCCCCATCATAATCCAACGCTGTCGATTTTCGAACAGTCGGAGGACAAGCCACAAACCAATAGTGACAATCACACCGACAGAGCAGACGACACTCCGTCGCCATAAGATATCAAAATCGAGCCCCATCCCCACGATAAGGCCGCGAACCGTGATCAGGATGAAGTACACCGACCACAAAGCGACCACCGACAAGATGATGGTTCGAGTGCCGACGCTAGGTCGAGTTTCGGTAAGTTGCGCTTTACCCATGATTGAGTTGAGACATAAGCGCGCAATCCTTACCAAGCCAATGCGCCGAAGTGCCAGTCATCGGACTGCGTGGCGCATTGGTCGATTGATTCGCAGTTTCTTGCCGCTTCCGAAGGGTTTAGTCCCGCGGTTTGATCATTTCTGCTGGCACGATCCACTTGGCAAACTGCTCTTCTGTAAGAAGGCCCAGCTCCAGCCCAGCTTCTTTAAGCGTCGTCCCGTCAGCATGGGCTTTTTTGGCGATCTTGGCTGCATTGTCATAACCGATATGCGGGTTCAGCGCGGTGACCAGCATGAGGCTTTCATTCATCAGTTTGTCGATCCGCGCCGTGTTGGCTTCAATCCCTGACACGCAATTGTCAGTAAAGCTCACCGCACTATCGCTGAGCAAGCGGATGGATTGCAGCACTGAGTAAATCATCACAGGTTTGAACACGTTGAGTTCCAAATGACCGTGCGATCCGGCAACGCTAACCGTGGTGTGGTTGCCCATAACCTGCGCGCAGACCATCGTAAGCGCTTCGCATTGGGTGGGGTTGACCTTGCCCGGCATGATCGAAGACCCGGGTTCATTCGCGGGCAAAGAAATCTCGCCAAGGCCAGAGCGCGGGCCAGAGCCAAGCAAACGTATATCGTTAGCCACTTTCAGCAAACTAACGCCGCAAGAATTCAGCGCACCCGACAGCTCAACCAAAGCATCATGGGCAGCAAGCGCTTCAAACTTGTTGGGCGCTGTCACAAAAGCATGGCCTGTCGCTTTTGCAACCTGCGCCGCAAACTGCTCTGCGAAGCCAGCTTTCGAGTTGATCCCCGTGCCGACGGCCGTGCCGCCTTGCGCAAGTTCCAGAACCCGTGGCAGCGCATTTTCCAGCCGCGCAACCGAATATTCGACTTGCTTGGCGTAGCCCGAAAATTCCTGCCCTAAAGTGAGCGGTGTTGCATCCTGCAAATGGGTGCGACCGATCTTGACGATATCCGCAAACGCTTTCGCCTTGGCGTCCAGCGCACTGTGCAGATGCTGCAAAGCCGGGATCAGCTGTTCGATGGTCTCAGAGGCGGCAGCGATATGCATCGCGGTTGGGAACGTATCGTTCGAACTTTGCCCCATATTGCAATGATCATTGGGGTGCACCGGCTCCTTACCGCCATGCTTGCCGGTTAGGATCTGATTCGCGCGGCTGGCAATCACTTCGTTAGCGTTCATATTGGACTGCGTGCCCGAACCTGTTTGCCACACCCGTAGGGGGAATTGGTTCGCCAATGTCCCATCAATGACTTCACCAGCGGCTTTGACGATGGCCTCGCCGGTTTCGGCAGCCATCACGCCCAGCTCCATATTGGCTCTGGCAGCGGACTGTTTTTGAATGCCAAGCGCCCTAACCAGTGGCGCAGGCATCGTCTCAACCCCGATTGCGAAGTTGGCGAGGCTGCGCTGCGTTTGCGCGCCCCAATGCGCATCAACCGGAACAGCGACTTCACCCAAGGAATCGGTTTCAATCCGCACGTTTCCTGTCGCACCGAAGATCTCTCCGTTGTTGGTTGTCTCACTCATCAAAGCGCTCCTGGTCGTATTGCATAGTGGTTCAGTCGAATCGCTCGTTGCATAAGCACCATGCGAGCCGCAGGTCAAAGTCCCTATTATCAAAGCACTTGGAAGCAAGCCTCAGCATGGCTAGTGGCATTCACGACAAAGACTTGACGTTCTGTATTGCTTAAGTAATACAGCCTATCGGAGGAATTATGAGCAGCAGTACTGCAACCCTCGACACGACCCGCGCACGTAAAGCGATGATTGACAGTCAATTACGCACCAGCGGTGTGAATGAAGAGTTCGTGCTGGCGCGGATGATGGCTGTGCCGCGTGAGGATTTCTTGCCTAAAGACAAAGCATTGCTTGCATATATTGATCGTTCGGTACCACTCGACCAAAGCGGAGCGATGGCGTCTCCGCTTTTCTATGGCAAGCTGCTAATCGAAGGCGCGCCAATGCCCAATGACACGGTTTTGGTGGTCGAAGGGGGCACTGGCTATCTTACAGAGTTGGTCCGCCCATTGGTCAGTTCGGTCGACACAGTCAGCGCATCCGAAGCAGCGCAAGGAAAATTGTCGAAGGGCCAGAGCTATTCGCTGGTTTTGGTTGATGGCGCGCTCGAAACGATTCCTGACGCGATCAAAGAGGCGCTGGCGGACAGTGGCCGAATCGTCACGGGAATATTACTGCGCAATGTGACTCGCCTCGCGAGTGGACGCAAAGTGGCAGGCCACACCGCGATCGAACCGGTAGAGGACCTTGGCATTCCAATTTTGCATGATTTTGATCAGCCAGAGAGCTGGACTTTCTAATGCAAGCAACCTCGCTTCGGCGAACATTGTATCTCACCGTTGCAACTGCGGGTTTGGCGCTCGGCTCGTCTGTACGCGCAGACGATCTGCGCGAGGCACTTGCGTCTGCTTACAACACCAATCCGAACCTTGAAGCGGCGCGTGCTGGCCAGCGCGCGAATGATGAAAACGTGCCGATCAACCGCGCCACTGGCCTGCCAACGGCGACGGCGACCGCCACACATATTGAGTTTGTGCGACAATCCGGAAACCAGTTTACCGCACCAGCGCGCAATTTCGGGATCAATCTGGCGGTAACAGCACCAATCTATTCCGGCGGCGCGGTCAAGAACGCCATTCGCGCCGCTGATGAGCGCGTTGAAGCAGGCCGGGCTGACTTACGCGGCACCGAAAGCTCGATTTTCAGCCAAGCGGTTGCCGCTTACATGGATGTGCTGCGGACAGAAGCATTGGCCGGGCTTGCCGCCAATCAGGTTGAAGTGCTCAAGGTCAACCTCGACGCGACCAGTGATCGGTTTGAAATTGGCGATCTTACCCGCACCGATGTTGCGCAATCGCAATCGCGGCTGGCTCTTGCCGAGAGTGATTTCCAAACTTCGCTGTCCAACCTAATCGCTGCGCGCAACACCTATATCCAAGTGATCGGCAAAGCGCCTGAGAGTTTGATGGCTCCTCCGCCGCTGCCGAATTTACCGGAAACGGTTGAGATGGCGCAAGAAACGGCGCTGAAATTCAACCCCGATCTGATCGCCGCCAAAGAACGCGCCGATGCCGCTGGATTTGACACAAAAGTCGCTGGTGCAGGCCGGATGCCAACCGTCGCCCTGTTCGCGAATGGCGATTACAGCAACTTTCTCGGCACGCTTGGCGGAGGTCCGTTCACACAGGCGGAGACAACCGCCAATGCGGGCGTGCGAGTGACCATTCCAATTTTCCAAGCCGGTGCGATTGCTGCACGTGAACGCCAAGCCAGCGCGGTCGAAACGCAAGCGTTGGAAAACATGATCGCGACCGAGCGCAGCGTTATCCAGCAAACCCGCAACGCCTATGCGAGCTGGCAAGCGTCCAACGCGATCATCACAAGTTCGAAAGCCGCGGTCGAAGCCGCCGAAGTCAGCCTCGAAGGTGTGCGGGCGGAGAATTCAATCGGCAATCGCACCATCCTTGATGTGCTGAATGCCGAACAGGAGTTGCTCTCTGCACGTGCGCAGCTCGTTACCGCGCGTCGTAACGCCTATGTCGCGGGCTTCACCTTGCTCGCGACGATGGGCAAAGCCGAAGCGCGTGATCTGAACTTGGATACGGGCGGGCCGCTCTACGATCCCACCGTCAATTATGACGAAGTTCGCAACAAGATCTGGGATTGGGATCGCCCGCCTTGGGACACTGGCGGTGCCCCTAAAGCCGAATCGAATTCGACCAGAACCGTTGACATTCCGGCCCCAACCGCCTCATTTGGACCACAATTGGAACCGGGTGGTTAATACATCTACGGTTTGATTCGGGGAATAGGGGTTGAGCGCGCAATTATGGCTCAAGAAAACGAAGCGTCGGTCGAAGAAATTTTGGAATCGATCAAGAAGGTAATCGCCCGCGACAATCGCGATGGCGCATTGGAAGCGCGTCGCCGCCGCGAAGCTGACGCGGATGAAGCCGCCGAACGTGCTGTTGTTCAAGACAATGAAGTCGACGAAGACGACAGCGAGAACGAAGAAGTGCTCGACCTTGCACAAATGGAAGTCGCTGAGGACACTGAAGAAACCCTAATCGAGCGACCAGAGACGCCGGAGGATGCTCCGTTGATCAAAGACGAAGCGCGCAACGCCATGCAGGAAAACCTCGCTGCGCTTGCCATGCTGTCCGAACCTGGCGCGCGACCTCAAATCGTCCGCAGCGGCGAAACTTCGCTCGAAGGGCTAACGCGCGAGTTGATGCGCCCCATGATCGCTGAATGGCTCGACGCCAATTTGCCCGGCATGGTCGAGGAAATGGTACAGGCAGAAATCGCCCGGATCGCTGGCAAAAAAAGTTAGAACGATATCTAACCGGGGACTTAGTGCGACACACTAGCCTCTCAGCGCAGATCACGTTACATCTCCACACATGGGAAGGATTACACATTGGTGTGCGCTCTGCGTCACCGCCGCTCTGGCGTCAGCACCACTTGCCGCGAGTGATGAGGCAGCAGCTTTAGAACCCGCGCATGCCGAAGAGATGGCTAGCGAAGCGGCGCAAGAACTGCCAACTGTCTCGCAAACGCCGGTCGCGCCCGCGCGAGCGCCCGGTTCAAGGGCAGCACCGATGACCGCGCAGGACCTCATCACCACGCCGCGCCTCGGTACGCCGACCGTTTCGCGTTTTGGCCGCTATGCCGTCTATTCCGTAAGTCAGACCGATGCCGAGAAATTCGACCGCAAAGCAACTTATTACATTCTCGACCTGTCGATTCCGGGGCTTAGCCCGGTTCCTCTCAATCTAGGGCTAGAGGCTTATTCGCTGACTTTTGGCGCAGACGATTTTCTCTACTTTATAAGTTTCCAACACCCCGACCCGACTATCCCTACAAAAGGTAGGGTCTGGCGCGTTGCGCTAGAGGGCAATGGCAATGTCACTGGACCGACACCGGTTGCCGACATTCCGGGCGCATCTATTGATGGCTTTAAGCTTTCACCCACTGGCGACAAAATTGCTTTGTGGGCCGAAACAGGCCGCGACTGCACAATTATTGGCTGCAGCGAAGGCGTCGATGCGCATTTGACCGGGCCGGGCGATGGGCGGCTTTACCAAGGCGATGAAGGGTTTTTCCGCCATTGGGACACATGGGCAAAGCCCGGCGCGCTCAACCGCACCTTTGTCTTTGGGTTGCAGAATGGCAGCACTGTCGGCGAAGGGATGCCCGTTGACGGGTTCGACCAGAGTTTTGGAGTTCGCGGCGATACGCCAACAAAGCCATTTGGCGGCGATGAGGATGTCGCTTGGGCTCCGGATGGATCGGGACTTTATTTTGTCGCACGCGAAACCGGTCAGGGTGAGCCATTTTCGACCGATCTCGACATCTTCTATTCCGATCTAACCGGCGTTGCACCCACAGCATTGACCAGTTCCAACCGCGCGTTGGATGCTAATCCGACACCCTCGCCAGATGGGAAGTATCTCGCCTATCTCGCGATGGCGCGCCCCGGCTACGAATCCGACCGGCAGGTTGTTCAGCTGCGCACCATCAAAAGCGGCAAGACTGAGCCACTCACGCTCGATGTTGATCTCTCATTTGTCAGCCTCGCCTGGACTGAGGACTCAAGATACCTCCTCGCGGTCGCCTATGACACTCTCGATACTCCGGTCTATCGCATCAATGTGAAGTCAGGCGAAGTGCGCAAGCTAAACCTAATGGACGGAAACGAAGCGCATATCAGCGCCGTCATGCCGCTGTCCGATGGGCGCATACTGTTCAAACGCGATTCGATTGGTGCACCGGCCGAACTGTTTCTTTCACGGGGACTGGGACAAGGACAGCGGCTCACCGACATTGCGAGCAGCCGCATGGCTCAATTGGCACCGGTAGAGACCAAACGCTTCAACTTCCCCGGTGCAGGCGGCGCGACGGTTTGGGGACAGATCACACGGTTGAAAGACCAGACCGGGTCGATACCTGCGATCCTCTATATTCACGGCGGACCGCAAGGTTCGTTCAACGATAGTTGGTCAAGCCGGTGGAATCCCCGCGTGCTCGCCAGTCAGGGTTACGCGGTTATCTCGATCGATTTTCACGGAAGCGTTGGATACGGGCAGGCCTTCACCGACGCGATCAATCGTGATTGGGGCGGCAAACCACTCATCGACTTGCAACTGGGCCTGCAAGCCGCGCTTGCCCAAGATCCACAAATCGATGGCAGCCGCGCCTGCGCCATGGGCGCGAGCTATGGCGGATATATGGTCAATTGGATCGCAGGCAATTGGCCTGATCGGTTTGACTGTTTGGTCCAACATGACGGCCTGTTCGACATGCGCAGCTTTTATTACTCAACCGAAGAACTGTGGTTCCCGCGCTGGGACTTTGGCGGCTCCTATGCCGAGGCCAAAGACGTTTATGAGCGTTGGAATCCGGTGAATCACGTCGACAAGTGGAAAACACCTATGCTGGTGATTGCAGGCGAGCAGGACTTCCGCGTGCCTTATACGCAGGGACTGCAAAGCTTCACCGCCCTCAAAGAGCGCGGCATCGAGTCACAACTGCTTGTCTTCCCAGACGAGAATCACTGGGTGATAGGCGCAAAAAATTCACTGCAGTGGCACGAGACCGTGTTTGGTTGGCTGGACCGCTGGCTCGCGCCCAAGCCAGCTGTACAGTCAGAGACTGCACCTTGAACGACCAGACATTGCAGTCAGCAAAAACCGCGCTGGCAAAGAAATATGGTGGCGCAAAGCCGGACGATGAGATTGAGCGTCACATCTTCTTGTGCGCGGTCTCCGACAAACAGAAATGCTGTGCGCGGGCCGATGGCGAAGTGGCCTGGCAGTTCCTCAAAGACCGACTGAAAGAGCGTGGGCTGGTGGGACCAAAACGATCGATCGACCACGCCAAGGGGCCCGGCGGCATCCAACGCAGCAAAGCCGATTGCTTGCAAATTTGCGACGCAGGCCCAATCGCCGTCGTGTGGCCAGATGGAGTTTGGTATCACTCCTGCTCACCGGCGGTTCTTGATCGGATTATTGAAGAGCACTTGGTCGGCGGCGTTCCGGTTGAGGAATTTCGCCTCACGCCGCAAAACACCTAATCTTCGTCTTTATCCGACCAGATCTCATCGCTGCGCGGGAGTTTGGTGTCGACCGCATCATCATGCCCGGTGCCGTTTGACAGAAAAACGAGGCCCATCAATCCGCCGCCGAGGAGCATCGTAAGGCTGATCCCCAAAGCTACCGCGATAAAGAAATGGACCGACACCATGCCATACGAAGCGTAGAGCAAAACGACCGCGATCAGCACCGTCGCCGCAGTAACCATCAATAGCACTTTCATGATCTGACGATATCGCGCCCAAGCGTAGGCAGCGTTCTCGGGATCATCGAGAGGTGACTTTTGAACCATAACAAATCCCATGCGGGGCTAACCGCGTCTTTGCAACGAATTAGCGTCCTATTGAACCTTCGTAGCGGCACTGATTCGCCTTTTCCTTTCCGAAGTGGCATGTTTTGCAATCAAGAAGGAGGGTTGAGATGACAATTGCAACAATCGTCGCGGATAGAGCAGAAAGCGACATCATCGCCTGCGACGTGTCCACTCCCGTTTCGGAAGCGGTGCAAATGCTGGCGGGGAAACGAATCGGTGCGCTCCCAGTGCTCCGCAACGGCACAGTTGCGGGGATCGTATCGGAGCGCGATATCATCTATCGCTTGGCAGAAGGCGGCGGTGGATGTCTCGACCAAACCGTCGGAGAGATTATGACGTCGCCCGCAATCACCGTGGAACAGAATACGAAGATCGATGATGCGCTTGCCTTGATGACGCGGCGGCGCTTCCGCCACTTCCCCGTCGTCGACAATGGGCGGCTCGTGGCCTTCATCTCCATCGGTGATCTGGTGAAGACCAAGATTGACGAGGTCGAACATGAAGCTGAGGCATTGCGCAGCTATATTCAAACCGCTTGAACGGCTCACATCTTGAGCAATGCCCCAAGGCGCATTACATCAGTAGTTATGGCTGAGACGCTCACTCTTACCCCTGCGGCTGCGAAACGTGTGGCATGGATCGCTGAGAAGCAAACCAAACCGGCGATCTTGCGGCTTTCTGTCGAGGGCGGCGGGTGCTCAGGCTTTCAATACAAATTTGATTTGGCTGACGCAGTCGATGGCGATGATTCGGTAAGCGAAACCGATGGGGTGCAGCTGGTGGTTGATCCGATCAGTCTGGATCTCGTAGGCGGCAGCGTGGTTGATTTCGTCGAATCGCTTGGTGGCGCAGCGTTCCGGGTTGAAAACCCTAAAGCAGCAGCGGGTTGTGGGTGCGGTTCGAGCTTCGGAATTTGAGGTTTTTGGGCCGGTTAGGCCTAGGCACACAACATGCTTTCAGGCACACCGCCTTCCATGAAAATCGCCACTTACAACATCAATGGGGTCAAAGCCCGTCTGCCGCGTTTGAAGGAATGGCTGACTGAAACACGGCCATCGGTAGCGTGCTTGCAAGAGATCAAATCGCAGGATGAGGGATTCCCGCGCGAAGAGTTGGAAGCGCTCGGCTACCACGTCCTCACCCACGGACAGAAAGCGTTTAACGGCGTCGCGATTCTGACTGACAAGGAAGCGGGTTTTGACGCACCCGTCGAAATTCAGCGTGGACTTGGGATCAACGGCCCAAAAGAAGGCGAGGGTGAACAAGCGCGCTATCTGGAGGTGAATGTCGCGAAAGGTGGCGAAGCGCCAGTGCGGATCGTCTGCATCTACCTGCCCAATGGCAATCCGCACCCTGGGCCCAAATTCGACTACAAAATCGCTTGGATGGAGAAATTGCGCGAACGTATGGCTGCAATCTGGGCCGAGGAAGTCCCAGCAGCCGTCCTAGGCGATTACAATGTCATTCCCGAAGACGACGACACATTCTCGGTCAAAGCGATGTCGAGTGACGCACTGATGCAACCGCAATCGCGCGCCGCCTACGCCCGTTTGCTAGCCGACGGGTGGACCGACGCGTTGCGCACACACAATCCGCGCGGCGGTGTGTGGACCTACTGGGACTATCAAGCGGGCGCATGGCAACGTGATCATGGCTTCCGCATCGACCACATCCTGCTCTCGCCAGAAATGGCGGACCGTTTGGTGTCAGTGGGTGTGGATCGCGACCATCGCGGTCGTGAAAAGGCCAGCGACCACGCCCCAACTTGGGTTGTATTGGAAGAGTAGGGCGCAGACGGACCCCCACAAGGAACCCGCAAGGCTGACTGGCAGCCTTCGAAGACGGCCAAAGGCCACCCGACCTTCAGGTCGTATGAGCGAGGAAGGAGTGCTCGCGGATACGAGCGGTCAATTAAAAAAATTACCGATAGAAGATATG
>CAZOLE010000010.1:0-17470 GCA_964580445.1 uncultured Porphyrobacter sp. | reverse complement strand
AAGAAGCCCGCTTGCAGGTGCTAGTGATCTAGGCGGGGACGCGCTCGTCGGTTTCGGTGATCCAAGCAGCCAGATCGGCCTTCGCTCGTAATGTATAGGCCTCTTTGCGCTGTTTCTTCTTAATTTCGTGCAAGGGCGGGAATAGACCAAAATTCACGTTCATCGGCTGAAAAGTTGTGGCGTCTGCGTCACCGGTAATGTGGCTTAATAGAGCGCCCAACGCTGTGGTCGCGGGGAGGCCGTTCCAATCCCGGCCCGCCAACTCAGCAGCAGTCATCATACCTGCAACGAGCCCAATCGCGGCGCTTTCGACGTAGCCTTCACACCCGGTTACTTGGCCGGCAAAGCGGATATTTGGTGAAGCCTTTAGGCGCAACTGCCGGTCAAGGACCTGCGGCGAATTCAGGAACGTGTTGCGGTGCAATCCGCCAAGCCGAGCAAATTCAGCATTCTCAAGCCCAGGGATCGTGCGGAACAGTTCCACCTGCGCGCCATATTTGAGCTTCGTCTGAAACCCGACCATATTCCAAAGTGTACCGAGCTTATTGTCCTGACGCAGTTGGACCACCGCATAAGGCCAGCGGCCCTGCGGGTGTTCCTCATTAGTGTCATAGGGATTGTCGAGACCGACACCCTTCATTGGACCATAGCGCAAAGTTTCCACACCGCGCTCGGCCATGACCTCGATTGGCATACAGCCATCGAAGTAAGGCGTGTCCTTCTCCCATTCTTTGAATTCGGACTTCTCGCCTTCAATGAGCCCCTGATGGAAAGCGGCATACTGCTCTTTCGTCATCGGGCAATTGATGTAGTCGCCCTCTTCATTGGAGGCTTCGGTGGTCTTGTTCCAACGTGATTGGATCCAGCATTTGCTCATATCAATGCTGTCGCGGTGAATGATTGGAGCAATCGCATCGAAAAAGGCGAGCCGTTCTTCGCCGGTTGCCCCTACGATGCTCTCAGCCAAAGATTGCGCGGTTAACGGTCCGGTGGAAACGATGGTAAGTCCCGCGTCGGGCAGGGCATCCACCCGCTCGCGCACGATGGTGATATTGGGGTGTTCGTTAAGCGCCTTTTCAACCTCTGCGCTGAACATGTCACGGTCGACCGCCATTGCGCTGCCCGCGGGAACCCGCGCGACTTCGCCAGCGCGCATGATGATGCTGTCTAGTGCGCGCATTTCGTGGTGGAGCAGGCCGACGGCGTTGCTTTCGTCATTGTCGGAGCGAAAACTGTTCGAACATACCAGTTCAGCCAAGCCATCGGTCTGATGAGCCGGGGTCATTTCCCCTGAGCCACGCATCTCAGAAAGACGAACTTTCGCCCCTCGTTGCGCGAGTTGCCAAGCAGCCTCGCTGCCAGCGAGACCCCCTCCGATAATATGAACGTCGTAAGTCATTGCCGCCCGCATCTAGAGGCAGGTCTGGCCCAACGCAATTAGGCGGCTATCGTTGTGCGATGCAATTCCCTGCGGTGCCCTTCATATCCACCGGTCGCTTTGTGGTTCACGCAGCGGTTGTCCCACATCACAAGCATATTGGGTTCCCAGCGGTGGCGGTAGACAAAGCGGTCTTGCTCGCACCATTGGTGAAGCTTCATTACCAATTGTAATGCGTCCGCGTCGTCCATCCCTTCAATTCCGACCGTGTAGCTGATCGAGCAGAACAGCACTTCCTCTCCGGTCTCCGGGTGCGGCTTTACTAAAGGATGAGAATGCCGCGCACGGGCTTCTTCGCTGGGACGGATGGCCATGGATCGCCCCTCATCATTGTCACCATAAAGCCCGTCCGGCGCGTAACCCCGGCTCGCCGAATGCAACGCGTTGAGTTGGCGCAGTTCGTCTTTCTGGGCGTCGGGTAACGCAGCAAAAGCTGAAGCTTGATCGGAAAAGAGTGTGTCACCTCCTATAGGCGGAAGTTCGATTGCAAGAAGGCACGTTCCCGACGGAGGCTGAGGCAAAAAACTCCAATCCGAGTGCCAGTTTTCTGCAAAAAGGGGCGATGTTTCATCGGCTTCGCGGACAATTGCGGCGATGTTTTTTCGACCTGGAATAGGATCAAAGAACGGATCATCGCCGAAATCACCCATCATTTGGGTGAAGCGCTCTAGCGCATCATCGTCCATATTCTGATCTGAGAAGGCTAGCACCTTGTGATCAAGCCACGCGGTGCGGATAGCCACGATGTCATATGCGGAAAGCTTGCTTGATAGGTCAATCTCTCGAACAGTTGCCCCGCAAGACGCACCGCTAGGTTCAACGATCATACTACCCCTCCCAAGGCTATGATTTGAGCATAGCGGGGAGGGGGGTGTTAGCAAGCGGCGCTATTCAGGAGCCTCTTGATCGGAGGCATCATTGGAACCTGCGTCTGGCTGATTGCCTTCTTCGCCGTCCGTAGAACCCTCATCGTCGTCCTCGGTTTCGGCAGTTTCATCAATGCGGGCAACGCTAACGATTTGTTCGTTCTTCGCTACGTTAAACAAGCGCACGCCGGAAGAACCGCGACCGGAGATTGACCAGCCCTTGTGATCCTCAAATCCGCCTTCGAGCATATGGCGCAAATCAATACCGAGTCGGATGAGTTTGCCTTGATCGGTTACCAACATGATCTGATCGCCGTGTGTCACGGTAAAGCTTGCAACGACTGGGCCATTGCGCTCCGGATCACTATCCGGCGTTCCGATATTGACGACGCCTTTGCCGCCGCGACCGGTTACGCGGTATTCGAAGCTTGAGCTGATCTTTCCGTAACCTCGAGAGCAAATGGTTAAAATGAATTGCTCTTTTTCCGCCATTTCTGCCATGCGATCCGGCGAAAGTTCTGACGTGGTGGTGTTGTTCTTCCATTCGGCGGCACGCAGATAAGCCTCGCGCTCTTCAACCGTAGTACCTGTCGCATTCAGAGAGGCTAAGCTCACCACTTTGATATTGCCCTTAGGCCCCATTCCTTGAACACCAATGCCCGTGCGGCTCTTGGTCTCGCGAGCGTCGGTTGCAGAGAAACGGATCGCTTTTCCATTGTCGCTGGCGAGGAAGACTTCTTGATCTCCAGAAAGCAATTCGACCCCGATCAAGCGGTCACCGCTGCCTTCGACAAAGCCCATCGCGTATTTGCCATTGGTCGGGATATTGGTGAAGGCGTCCATCGAGTTGCGTCGGACCATACCTTGCTCGGTGGCGAAAATGATGTGCAGCGCGTCCCATTCCGCTTCGTCTTCGGGTAGAGGCAGAACATTGGTAACGCGCTCATCTTCGCCCAAGGGCAAGAGGTTGACCATCGGACGGCCTTTGGTCTGCGGACCACCTTCAGGGAGTTTCCAGACCTTCATCCGATATACACGGCCGGTGTTGGTGAAGAAAAGCACCGGATTATGAGTCGAGGTGACGAACATCGCAGTGACAGCGTCTTCGTCTTTCGTTGCCATGCCCGAGCGGCCTTTGCCGCCGCGCGCTTGTGCTCGGAATGAGTCGAGCGAAGTGCGCTTGATATAGCCTCCATGGGTGACCGTGACGACCATGTCATCGCGTTCCATGAGGTCTTCATCGTCAAGCCCGTCCCACGCCGGAGCGATCTCCGAAACGCGATCTGTCGCATATGTCGCGCGGACTTCCTCAAGCTCGCGCCGCATTATTGCGTAGAGAACGCTGCGGTCACCGAGGGTCTTAAGAAAGCCCTCGATCTTGATGGCAAGTTCTTTCAGCTCGCCGCCGATTTCATCGCGGCCAAGCGCGGTGAGGCGATGCAACCGTAAGTCTAGAATTGCCTTAACTTGACGCTGTGACAGTCGGTAAGTGCCGTCTTCTTGATCTGCGGTCGGTTCGATTGCCTCAATCAATTGGATATATTGTGCAATCTCTCCAATTGGCCACTCTTTCGAGAGCAAACGCGCTCGCGCTTCTGCTGGGTTAGGCGCGCTACGGATGATGGCGACAATCTCATCGAGGTTCGAAACCGCAACAACAAGGCCAAGTAAGACATGGGCACGTTCGCGCGCTTTGTTCAGCTCAAACTTGGTGCGCCGCGTGATCACCTGCTCGCGGAACTGGATGAAGCTCTGAATAATATCGCGCAGGGTCAGAGTTTCGGGCCGACCACCACGGATAGCTAGCATATTGGCAGGGAAACTCGATTGCGCCGGCGAGTAGCGCCAAATTTGATTGAGCACGACCTCGGGGCTGGCATCGCGTTTGAGGTCGACAACAACCCGCACGCCTTCGCGCGAGCTTTCGTCTCGAATGTCGGAAATACCCTCAATCCGCTTATCTTTGGCGGCTTCAGCAATCTTTTCGACAAGTCCCGATTTACCAACTTGGAACGGGATAGATGTGAGGACAATCGACTTTCGATCGCCGCGCTTCTCTTCGATCTTATGCCGCGCTCGCATCAGGATAGAGCCACGACCCGTCGTATAAGCGGACTTCGCACCGCTTGACCCAAGAATTAGTGGGGCAGTCGGGAAATCGGGACCGGGAATGTATTCGATCAATTCTTCCGTGGTGATCGCCGGATTGTCCATAAACGCGAAACAACCGTCAATCACTTCACCCAGATTGTGCGGCGGCACATTTGTCGCCATGCCCACCGCAATCCCGCCCGCGCCATTGACGAGCAGGTTAGGAAAACCCGCGGGCAGAACCTGAGGTTCGCGAAGAGAGCCGTCATAGTTGTCGGCAAAATCAACGGTGTCTTTGTCCAGATCATCGAGCAGTGCGTTCGCAACGCGCGCAAGTCGTGCTTCCGTGTAACGCATTGACGCGGGAGGATCCGGATCCATCGAGCCAAAATTGCCTTGGCCATCGACCAAAGGCACGCGCATCGACCAATCCTGCGTCATGCGTGCCAATGCGTCATAAATCGCGCTGTCGCCGTGTGGGTGGTAGTTACCCATAACATCGCCGACGATCTTGGCGCTCTTGCGGTACGGACGCCCGGCGACAAAACCGCCTTCTTGGCTTGCATAAAGGATGCGCCGGTGCACCGGTTTCAAGCCATCGCGCACATCCGGAAGTGCCCGTGCCACGATCACGCTCATCGCGTAGTCGAGATAGCTCGTTTTCATCTCATCGACGATGTCGATGCGTTCAAAGTTCCCCATTGGGGAAGGAGCAGTTGGTTCGAGAATTTCGGTGTCGTCGCTCAAAATTTTTATCGCTTATAGACGGCTATTGCCTGTGAAAATTGCTTGCGAAGGTTATAGAATTTGCGGGGTCAATTAGCCACTCGTGACCAATCATAAAGGCGGTAAGACACGCCTTTTTCCACACCTGCTTGAAGCAACACGACCATGCAGCACATGGCAATCCGTAAAGTGCGGTAAAATCGCCATTCAAAGCCCGTTCAGCCCGGTTAGGCTAGATATGTTTGCAATGATGATGCGGGGCGTTCTAAAGTACCTGCATAGCAGTTCCCAGCCGCGTGGCCCTTACATGCTGGCGTAAATATCTCAGGAGGTAACCGATGAATTCCCAATCTTTGCGCAAGCGCGCATCTGGAATGGCTCTCGCTATCGCTTTAGCAACCGGCGCCGTCGTGACCAGCGGCGTCTTTGTTGCTGAGCCAGCGCAAGCGCAGCGCGACAAAAAGAAGAAAGAGAAGGAGGAGCAACCTGTCTACTCCAAGGAGTTTGTCGAGGCCTTCACTCCGGTCAACAACGCCATCACTACCGGGCAAGACGTGTCATTAGTACGTCCACAACTCGATGCGCTTGTTCCATTGGCCCAGTCTCCCGATGAAAAGAACGCCCTAGGTGGGCTTCTATATAACGCGTCTATCCCGATCAATGACTCTGCGTTGCAAGCGCAAGGTATGGAAATGATGCTGGCGAGTGGCAAAGTTGCGCCCGATCGCTTGGGCCGCTTCAATTTCATCGCGTTTCAGCTGCGTTATGCGAAAGAGGACTTTGCTGGCGCACAGCCGTTCCTCCAAGGAGCGATCGATAACGGCTTCACAAGTGAGCAATATACGGCTGATGATTTGAAGCTTGTGATGTTCGAAACAAAGGTATCTGATGGCCAGGTGCAAGACGCACTGAGCTATATCGGAGGGCAAGCCGACGGTGTCAAAGCCCAAGGCGGAGCCGTTCCAGAAGGCTGGTATCGTAGGGCCGTTGCAGTTGCTTACGAAGCGGAGCTTGGCCCACAGCTTTATCCAATTGTTCAGCGTTGGGTGTCCGATTATCCAACCACAAAGAACTGGACTGATGCGATAAACATCACGCGTAACCTTAACGAATTCGACGGCCAAGCCTCGCTCGATTTGCTCAGGCTTTCCAATAGTTTGAAGGTTCTTTCTCAAGAGAATGACTATATCTGGTATGTCGAAATCGCAGATCCGCAACGCTTGCCGCAAGAAGTAAAAACGGTGATCGAACAAGGTTATGCAACCGGCGCCATTAGTCGTGATAATGACTACATCATTGAATCGCTTGCCATTGCCAATAGCGCAGTAACGGCGGACCGTGCAGACCTGCCGGCTATTGAGAATGAAGCCAGCGCGCCGGGCGCTCCTTTGCGGATCGTGCGCGCCGCTGCGAGCGCATTCTTGAGCTATGGTGACTACGCCAAGGCGGAAACGTTCTATGCAAAAGCCGCCGCGATGCCAGGCGCTGATCGAAATGAAATGATGACCCGCCTTGGGATGGCTCAAATCGGGGTTGGCAAGTTTGATGCAGCGCAAGCAACTCTGGCCCAAGTTGCCGGGGTACGTGCTCCTATTGCAATGTTGTGGAGCACTTTTGCAGCTCAACAAGGCGCTCCAGCAGCGCCGGTTGTAAGTGGCTAAACGTCCTAAGTAACTGCGAATACAAGAAGGGCGCTAAGGTCAACTTAGCGCCCTTTTTCTATGTCCGCTTCAACGAAGGCGCCTGACGTAAATTTGATTGTCATCCGCCCGATTCAGTGAGAAATTGTCGAAAGTGCCGAACATTTCGCTGAGGTTTTTAAAGCCATAATTTCGCACATCAAAGCTAGAGCGGTTGCCCGCGATCTGACCTACCTGTTGCAGCTTCGCATAACCCTTTTCGTCACGCTTAGCCTCGGAATATGCGGCGATGATTAGCTCCATCAAGTCTTCATCAACTTCGCCGCTTTGTGAATTGGCCGGTTTCTCATCGCCTTGAAGTTCGGCAGCATTGTTCGCGATCAGCTGCTTAATGTCGATGAAGCGTGTGCAGACCGATTTGAAGGCTTGGGGCGTCTTAGTCTCACCAAACCCGTAAACCAGAATTCCATCCTGACGCAATCGCGTTACTAGCGGGGTAAAGTCGCTGTCGGAGGTCATAATGCCAAAGCCATCGACCTTGCCCTGATACAGCAAGTCAATCGCGTCGATGGTCATCGCCATATCAGTGGCATTCTTTCCCTTTGACACATCGAATTGCTGTTGAGGGCGGATACCAAATTTGTTGGTGATCTTGTCCCAGCGAGAAAGGTTGTCTTTGGCGAAATTGCCATAGGCGCGCCGGATATTGACCTGACCCAACTCGGCCATCACCGTTAGAACCGGATCGATGCCATCAGGGGTGGTGTTGTCTGCATCAATCAGCAGCGCGATGTTTTTTAGCGAGTTATCGACCATCTTTGAAAAGTCCCATGCGTCACGCTGGATTGTCATTTGACCGGATCAAACGTTCCTGAAGCATCATCAAGCATATACAGTTTGCCATCCGAAATCGCGAAATGGGCACCGCGCAGCTCCAAATCTCCCGTTTCCAGTTTTTCTAGGACAAAGGGAAACGTCCTAAGGTTTTCTATACTCTGCTTGACCGCCGCGTATTCCATGGCTCGTTCGGCTTCGCGGCCTTTTGTCCCATGCTGCACAACAACGGGTTCACGCGCTTTATCCAGCAAGGAAACCCAGTTGGCGACAAAGCCTCCTTTGCCTGCTGGACTATTGTGAAGGCTACGCGACAAAGCGGCTTGGCAACCACCGCACAGACCGTGGCCCATTACGACAATCTGCTTCACCTTCAGGAATTGAACGGCAAATTCAACGGCAGCTGAAACTCCGTGCTGGCCAGGGGAGGTTTCGTAGGGAGGAACCAATGCAGCAACGTTCCGAACAACAAACATTTCACCCGGTGCCACATCAAAGATTTGGGAGGGATCAACCCGGCTGTCCGAACAGGAAATGACCATTACCTGTGGCGACTGGCCCTCATTCAATTCAGCCCAGCGTTCATGTTGCTGTTTCCAATCGGTGTTGCGGAATCGGGTGTAGCCCTCGATCATACCTTTAAGTGTTTTCATACGAGAAGCGCTGCAATGCTTCTTTATTTTTTGCAAGAGGCGATGCGGGTTGTCCAAAAGTTGTTGCGCGCTTAAGTGGGGCGCCATGAACGATCTCTCCAAATCCCCCAAGGCAAGCCTGGACGAGCCACGTGCCCCGCGTCAGCGCAAACCGGATTGGATCCGTGTGCGTGCTCCGGTGAGCGAGGGCTATCACGAGACGCGCCGTTTGATGCGCGACCTTAACCTCAATACGGTTTGCGAAGAGGCCGCGTGTCCGAACATCGGCGAGTGCTGGACTAAGAAGCACGCTACCGTGATGATCCTCGGCGATGTGTGTACCCGCGCCTGCGCCTTCTGCAATGTGAAGACCGGCATGCCGCGCAGTGTTGATCCGCTTGAGCCTGAGAACACTGCGATTGCCGCGGCCAAGATGGGTCTTGAGCATATCGTTATTACGAGCGTTGACCGGGATGACTTACCCGATGGCGGGGCAGGGCAGTTTGTAAAGGTGATCGAGGCTTTACGCCGCAACACTCCAAACACCACCATCGAAATTCTAACACCTGATTTCAGGGGCAAGATGCGCCCAGCGGTCGAAGCGATCTGCGAAGCGGGGCCGGATGTCTACAACCACAACCTCGAAACCGTCCCGCGGCTCTATCCTACAATTCGACCCGGTGCGCGCTATTACGCGTCGCTGAGGCTGCTTGAGGAAGTGAAGGCGCACAATCCCCTGATCTTCACCAAATCTGGAATCATGCTTGGTCTTGGCGAACAGCGTTTGGAAGTTCATCAGGTGATGGACGACATGCGCAGCGCGGAGGTCGATTTCATTACGATGGGGCAATACCTCCAACCCACACCCAAACATGCCAATGTTGAGGAATTTGTGACTCCGAAAGGATTCGATGCGTTTGGGTCAATCGCCCGCGCAAAGGGGTTTTTGCAAGTCGCTTCAAGCCCACTCACCCGTTCCAGTTATCATGCTGGCGATGATTTTGCCGTCATGAAAGCTGCCAGAGAAGAGAAACTGGCGAAAGCACAGGTGATAGCAGGCGCATAATGCCGGGAATTCGTGAAACCCGCAGACTGCCTTACAGCGCTGAACAGATGTTTGATCTGGTCGCAGATGTAGCGCGCTACCGTGAGTTTCTGCCTTGGGTGATCGCCACCCGTGTCCGCTCGAACACCGATACTGAAATGGTCGCAGATATGGTTGTGGGGTTCAAAGCCATCCGCGAAAGTTTTACGTCGCGTGTGGTTAAGGAACGGCCGAGTTCGCTAAAGGTGCAATATGTCGACGGACCGCTGAGTGACCTTGAGAATATCTGGACCTTCCGCGCTATAGGTGGCGAAGGGTGCGAGATAGATTTCTGCGTAGATTTTACGTTCAAAAACAAGATATTTGAGCGATTGGCTGGCCAGTATTTCGACCGCGCGTTCCGCAAGATGGTGGCAGCGTTCGAAACGCGAGCAGATGAGCTTTACGGCAACAACAGTTCAAGCGCACAAATTGTCGCCTGACGCCGGATTTCTGCGCGGGTTCCTTCTCCAAATTGCTTTAGCTCACCTTCGGGTTCACCGGTAGAATTGCGGATTGCTCGGGCAAATACAACAGTGCCCACTGGTTTTAACTGAGTTCCCCCACCTGGCCCAGCAATACCGCTAATCGCGACGGCGACATCGGCTTTGGAACGCTCCAAAGCTCCTTGTGCCATGGCCCAAACACAAGCGATTGATACCGCACCAAACGTTTCGACAATGTCGCTGGGGACGCCGAGCATCTCCATTTTTGCTTCGTTTGAGTATGTAACAAAGCTGCGGTCGAGCACTGCTGATGAGCCTGCAATCTCGGTCAGGGCGCTGGCGACTAAACCGCCCGTGCAACTCTCGGCGGTTACCACCATGCGGCCAGCTTCACGGTTTGCCGCGACAACTTTTTCCGCCAAATCGGCGAGATCAGGGGAAAGGAGGGGTGGGTTCATATCGAGGGAAACCAGACTATTTTGTGTAAGGACAAACGACAGGCTTCTTGCTTCCGGTGAGCTCTAGGCCCGCGGCGGCTAGCGCGCCAACATTTTTAGGGGGTAAAGGACTTGCTAGTTCCAACATACGATCGACTTTTGCGCAATCCTTCTTCTTAAAGTCGCGCATGAGCAATTCGGGGAAGGTCTGATCTGCTATTGGGCGCAGCATACTGTCAGGCAGTGCGTCGAGCGAAAACGAACCGCCGACTTGTTGTGCGCCAACTTGTTTGATTATCCTTTTGGTACCCGGCCAAGACGCATCCTTTAATGGCGCAAACTTTGACGCCCATTTATCGCCTTTGCTCATCAAGAAGCTCTTTTTGCTAAGCTCGCTCGCGCATTTCCGCTTGGCTGCCTTAACAAGGCCCGGCGCGGCATACACAACCGCATCGGCAATATCAGCTTGCTTGACGCAGGTTTTGCTCGATTGCGCGGTGGCGGCTTGCGCTTGGACCAAAGCGGTCAGAGCGCCGAGCGCTACAAGGTTAGATTTGTTCATGGTCTACGTCTCCTGACGGACAAGGCTGACTATGGCCTGCGCAGCAATACCTTCGCCGCGTCCAGTAAAGCCAAGCTTTTCAGTTGTGGTTGCTTTGATGCTTACAGCGCATTCTGAAAGCGCAGTCAGTCGCGCGACTTCTTCGCGCATAGCGGCGCGGTGCGGGCCAATTTTCGGGGCTTCGCAAATGATCGTCAAATCAATGTTGCCAAGTGAATAGCCAGCTTCTTCGGCGAGCTTTACCGCATATTCCAGAAATTGGCCTGAACGCGCGCCAGCCCATTGCGGATCGCTGGGTGGGAAATGCGTGCCGATATCGCCATCGCCAATTGCACCGAGAATTGCGTCGGTGATCGCATGGAGTGCGACATCCGCATCCGAATGGCCGGAAAGGCCATGCGTATGATCGAGCCGAACCCCGCACAGCCACAACTCCTCGCCTTCAACCAGGCGATGCACGTCGAAACCATTGCCGACGCGGATCAGCGGGGCGGTGTTTGCGGTCAAAAAATCCTCTGCGAATGTTATCTTTTTTAAGCGTTCATCACCCTGGACCAAAGCGACTGAATGGTTGATGGACGATGGGCTAGTGGCAAGCACCTGCGCATCATCACCTGCGTTGGTTTCGCCGGTCCAAGCACGGTGCGCGGCGAGGATATCGGCAAACCTAAAAGCCTGCGGGGTTTGCACACGGCGCAAAGTTTCACGTTCGGCTCTGCCCGCCATAGTTTCGTGTGCGCTGGCAATCGCAAGACTATCAACCACGGGAAGGGTGGGGATGGCGCCTGCATGGTTTTCTAGAGCGCTGAGCAAACGCTCAATCACGACGCTCGGTACATCGGGCCTCGCGGCATCGTGGATCAGAACGTTGGACGGAGCAATGGGTGCCAACGCTTCTAGTCCTGCTCGCACCGAATCCTGCCGCGCTGCACCGCCTTGTACAAGGGTGAAGCCTTCAAGAGATGCCAGTGCATCTTGTGCGGCCTGCTCGCCTTCATCGCTCACCACTACTACCAATGGCGTTGCACCCGCTTCGAGCAGAGCCTCAACCGAATGCCTAAGCACCGGCTTTCCGCGCCAGTTCTTGAACTGCTTCGGAGTGTCACCGCCCACGCGCAATCCTTTGCCAGCGGCAACGACGATAGCGGCGAAATTGGGAAGGGGTGAAACAGCGCTCATGCGCCGAGGCGATTAGGCTCTGGACGGGTTTTGCGCAATCCACTATGCGCTGCTTAAATTTTAGGCAATAAACCCCATGACAACGCTTCCACCCCCTCCGGCAATGAAGCCGATCGAGATCGGCCCTGTCACAATCAACGAACCTGTGTTGCTCGCGCCGATGACCGGCGTGACGGACATGCCGTTCCGTACGCTTGTGCGCCGCTATGGGTCTGGTCTTAATGTGACGGAAATGGTCGCCAGCGAGGCGGCGATCCGCGAAACGCGGCAGTCGCGTCAGAAGACGGCGTGGGATCCGATTGAAGAACCCGTGTCGATGCAGTTGGTGGGATGTGACCCGGGCAGCATGAGTGAGGCGGCCAAACTGCAAGAAGGCAATGGCGCCGCGATTATTGACATCAATTTCGGGTGTCCGGTGCGCAAGGTTGTGGGTCAATTCGCTGGTAGCGCGCTGATGCGCGAAGTGCCGCTCGCGACCAAGTTGATGGAAGCGGCGGTAAAAGCGGTCGATGTGCCAGTGACCGTCAAAATGCGGATGGGTTGGGATCATCAAAGTCTAAACGCCCCAGAAATGGCGCGGATCGCAGAGGATCTCGGGGTCAAAATGATCACCGTGCACGGTCGCACGCGCAACCAGATGTACAAAGGCAGCGCGGATTGGTCCTTCGTCCGCAAGGTCAAAGACGCAGTATCCATTCCCGTTATTGTGAATGGCGATATTTGCGGGATTGATGACGCGGCTAAGGCACTAGAGCAATCGGGTGCGGACGGCCTTATGATCGGGCGCGGGGCCTATGGGAAACCCTGGCTGCTTGGCCAAGTGATGAATTGGTGGCGCAATGGGGAAAGCACCCCAACACCAAGCTTTGACGAGCAATACTCCGTTCTGATCGAACACTATGGCCGGATGCTGGATCACTATGGGCGCGATGTTGGCACGAAGATCGCTCGCAAGCATTTGGGTTGGTACACCAAGGGGATGCATGGCTCTGCGGAGTTCCGCAACAAGGCCAATTTTATCGATGATCCAGACGAGGTGCTTGGCGAGATTGAACGGTTCTATGAACCGTTTCTGCATCGCCGCGCAGCTTGATCGTCTTGGCTAACGTGAAGACACCGCAACCTACACCTGATGCCCAGATTGCTGGGCTCGTGTTTGCGATGGTACTGATCGACGAAAACGGTACAATTGCTCAGGCAAATTATGCTGCAGAAAATCTCTTAGGAGTTAGTCTTAAAAGACTCCAAGGAAAAAACTTTTTCGATTTTATCGGACCAATCGAACCACGTGTTGAGGCGCGTTTGTTGCAGCCCGAGGTGCCTTTGATAGCAAGAGACCTAACGATCATGGCATCCAGGATGGAAACGCGGGTAAACCTCACCCTGTCTCCGCTTTCCAACCACCCCGGTTGGCGGGTCGTGACGCTGTCAGAAATCACTCATGAGGAAAACGATCTGGGCAAGGGAACAGAAACGTCCATGGGTGCGCCGTCGATACTCGCGCATGAGATAAAGAATCCCCTTTCTGCAATTCGGGGCGCTGGACAACTGGTCGCACGCAAATTGCCGCATGAAGACAAGCCACTGGCTCGCATGATCACAGATGAAGTAGATCGAATTGCGCGGCTAATTGACAGGATGCAGCAGCTGGGAAGCACCACTACCGACCCGGTTGAGCCTTGCAATCCACATGAATCGATCCGTGCAGCGATCGCGACGGTTCGGGCTGGCGATGCCGAAGGTGTGTCTATTCAAGAGGAGTTTGACCCTTCGCTGCCGCCTGTTTTGGCCAATAGAGACGCGCTCGAACAAGTGTTGATCAACCTTATCTCTAATGCACGTGACGCCGTCAAAGATACGATGGCTCCGCAATTGTCCGTCCAAACCCGGTTCGTCAGCGGACTTGTGCTCAACGCAATTAGGCTAGGGCGGACAGTCCGATTGCCGATTGAGATCACGGTTACCGACAATGGTCCTGGCGTTGACGCGGCGATGCGCGATCACGTCTTTGAACCTTTCGTTTCGTCAAAGAAATCTGGTCAAGGGTTGGGGCTCGCTCTAGTCCGAAAACTGGTACGCGACATGAATGGCAGCATTAGCCACGAACGCGATGCTCGCGCGGGACTTACCCATTTTCGGATACACTTGCCGCTGGCGCCCAAGGAGAAGGCGCAATGAGCGACAAAGTGCTTCTTATCGAAGATGACGGCGCCATCGCGGCCGTCATTGTCGCTGCTATGGAGGAGGACGGATTCTCGATTGAACGGTGTTCGAGCGTCGATCAGCGGGATCGAGCGCTATCAAACGGCACTTTCGATGTGATGCTGACCGATGTCATGCTTGAAGATGGCGATGGCTTGCTCACTTTGCGTGCGGTGCGAGATGTTGCGCCTGATATGCCGGTAATTGTACTGTCAGCGCAAAACACATTGGATACCGCTGTGCGCGCAAGTGACAGTGACGCCTTTGAGTATTTCCCCAAACCCTTTGACCTGGATGAACTGGTTCAAGCTGTTCGGGCTGCCACTGGCGCACGGCAAAGCGCAGTTGATACCACGGCACAGACTGATGGAGACGGAATGCCCCTCGTGGGGCGCAGTCCGGCCATGCAGGGCGTCTATCGGATGATAACGCGCGTCTTGCGCAATGATCTCACAGTGCTTGTGACTGGTGAAAGTGGTACGGGTAAAGAACTGGTCGCGGAAGCAATCCATCAACTTGGCAATCGCCGCACTGGGCCCTTTGTTGCGGTCAACACCGCCGCCATTCCCGGCGATTTGGTCGAAAGCGAATTGTTTGGGCATGAGAAAGGCGCGTTCACCGGTGCGGTTGCACAAACGATTGGTAAGTTTGAACAAGCTAATGGTGGTTCGCTGTTCCTCGATGAGATCGGCGATATGCCAGCAGAGGCACAGACCCGGCTTTTGCGGGCGCTGCAATCCGGGCGGATCAGAAGGGTTGGCGGGCGTCAGGAGATTACGGTCAACGTCCGGATTATCGCGGCCACTAATCGTGATTTGTTGCCGATGATTGCAGCTGGGACCTTCCGCGAAGACCTTTATTACCGGTTGAACGTGGTTCCGATTGAACTTCCACCCTTGCGCGAACGAACAGAAGATATCGAGGTGCTTACGCAGCACTTCCTTGGGCAAGCGGGCGAGGATGGTTTGCCGCGCCGCCAACTGGCGCGCGACGCAATAACGCTGCTCGAAGAGCGTCGCTGGCCCGGCAACGTCCGCGAACTGCGAAACGTGATGTACCGACTGGCCTTGATGTCACGTGAAGAGGTGATCGACGCTGCGAATGTGCGCGACATTGTTGGAGAAGATGATCCGCCGGAAGATCTCGGCGAAACCGCAAGCGGCTTCTCAAATGCATTGGCGCAATGGTTATCAGAAGAAAACCCGCCTGCCGGTGCGTTATACCACAGCGCGCTTGCGGCGTTTGAAAGACCATTAATCGAGCACGCTTTGAGTGAAACGCAAGGCAATCAGCTGCGTGCGGCGCGACTGCTCGGCATCAACCGTAACACACTGCGTAAGCGGATCAGCGAACTAGATTTGCAGCCCGAACGCTTCGCAAAACCGCTCTGACGCATTTTGCAGCGATTCTGGCTTGCATTTATGCAACACAGGCGTTGTAGTGAGGCAACGATGGAAGCCGTCCAGCCCCTTGAATCCCAATCAGTGCCTCGCCAAACCCCACGGTGGTGGCGGCAATTTGTCGTCCTCTCGCGGCGCGTTAACCTGTTCGCATGGCTTGAGGCCATCTGTGCCATTGCTGTTTTCGCAGCCATCACGGCGACCTATCTTGCCTATTCAGGTGACTCGAGTGGCTCAGATATGCTGCCAACAACGCAGGTGTCGCTGCTTTTGATGGCAACATTGGTGCCGGCAATGGCACTTTTGGTCCTTATTGGCCGCCGGCTTGCCTTACGGCGCGCAGCGGGCAGCACGGCGCGCTTGCATGTCCGCTTGGTCTTCTTTTTCTCGCTTGTTGCGGCAATCCCCACATTGCTTGTCGCGGGTTTCGCTGCATTTCTATTCCAGTCTGGCGTTGATTTCTGGTTCAGCGACGATTCGCGCGGACTGATGCAAAACGCCAATGAGCTAGCGCGCAGCTACTACGATGAAAACCAAGGTGACGTTGAGCGCCAGACAATCACGATGGCAGGCGATATCCGGTTCTTGCTTGAGCAGCGCGGGCTTTCCGATGAACGGTTCCCTGACCTGTTCGCGTATCAAGCCCAAGCGCGCGAGATTTCTGAGAGCGCGATCCTGCAACGGCTCGACGATGGGTCGTTCCGCACCGCAGCGATCATGAATTTGACCGAAGACAATCAACCGTTGAAGTTTAGTGAGGAAGCCCTTCCAAAATTGGACGCCGGAAGCCTTATCGTCGTCGAAGGCAGTCCAGAACGTATTTCTGCGCTTGCTCCAATCGACGCCGAAAGCGGAATTTACCTCTACAACGCTCGTACCACCGAAGAGACCATGTTTAATTCATGGACGCGAGCACAGGCAATTTCGACGGCTTACGAGTCGCTTACTCGCGACGCTCGAACCTTGCAGCTGCGCTTTAATATTGCCCTTGTCGCAGTCAGTTTGCTTCTTGTCGGCATGGCAGTTTGGTTTGCGCTGCGTTTTGCGGATCGGCAAGTCAAGCCGCTTACCGACCTCGTCGGCGCAGCGCGTTCGGTGGGCAAGGGCAATTTTGCAATGCGCGTAGACGGGCGAACCGGGGCGGATGAGATCGGTCTTTTGAATCGTGCGTTTAACCGCATGACCTCTCAGCTAGAGAGGCAAACGGACGATTTGGTAAGCGCAAACCGCCAGTTGGACGACCGACGTGCGTTCACCGAAGCGGTGCTTGAATCAGTCACCGCTGGGATCATCTCAGTTGACGAAGACAGCAATATCGCGCTGATGAACAGCACGGCTCAAAGGCTGCTCGCCAATGATGAATTGTCGGATACCAAGCCAGATGATCTTGTTGGGCAAGCACTGACTGAAGTGTCGCCAGAGATTTCGCAAATGCTACGCGATGGCAAGGATCAGGCGATTGTCAGCCATGCTAAGGACGGCGAGTTGTTGACACTGGCGGTGAAGGTCGCTCCGGGCACGAGCGGCCACGTGATCACATTTGAGGACATCACCCGGCAATTGTTAGATCAACGCACAGCAGCATGGTCTGATGTAGCGCGTCGGATTGCGCACGAAATTAAGAACCCTCTGACACCAATCCAACTTGCAACCGAACGGCTTAAGCGGCGTTATCGTAAGCTTCTCGACGAAGACGGTGAGCTATTTGACGAACTCACGAGCACCATCGTCCGCCAAGTTGGTGACCTTCGGAAAATGGTCGATGAGTTTTCATCGTTTGCCCGGCTTCCTAAGCCGATGTTTCGTAGTGAAGATGCGGTCGATCTGGTCCGTCAGGCCGTGTTTTTGCAGGAAGTCGCTCATTCTGAGGTAAAATATTCTGTTTCGAGTGAAACTCTCGACAATAGGATGATGCTGTGTGACCGGCATCAAC
>CAZOLE010000009.1:0-19125 GCA_964580445.1 uncultured Porphyrobacter sp. | reverse complement strand
GCATAAAGCGCAATCGGATCGCCGCGATAAGAACCGGTCAGCGGATAGGTCAGATTGGCCTGATAAATGTCACCGGCGTGGATCGCTTCGCGCAAAGTTTCAAACGCTTGGACATAGCCTCCGGGCGAGAGTTGCGGCTCAAGCGGGCCAAGGCTGGCTTTCCCTTCTGCTCGTTTGCGGAGCCAAGTTGGAACTTCCATAGCGTCGATGCGAGTGGGCGCATCGAACAGGCCGAGCCACACCAGAGGGCCTGTCGCTCCCGCACGCGCATCGGCGAGCGGAGCGAGTTTAGGCTCCAATGCAAGCCCGGCTTCATAAGAAATATAGCCCGCAAGATGCTTACCTTTGGCGCGAGCAGCGTCAGCCTCTGCCAACACCCGCGCCACATCATTCGCATGGGTCGCCACAAACACTTGTGCAGGCGCTTCATATAACAGCGCATCCGCCGCGTTCTCGCCAGTGCGCGCATCATCCAGCAATACAAATGGCTGACCGGTTCCCATCCTCTTTCCCTTAGCGCACCGCGCGCGCAAGTCGAGTGGCCAAACCTAGAGGAAACAATAGGAGACTTGCATGGCGGCCGCGAAAGGTTGACCCGGCCTGTCTGCCTCTGCAAACCGGTGGTCAGGATTTTCGGGATAGGGTCTGGAACACAATGAGCGATATTTTTCTTGGGCTGGGCGGCAATGGTGAGAACCAGCAATTAGCGCTGAGCCGCGCGAACCGGCACGGGTTGATCGCGGGCGCGACAGGCACGGGTAAAACGGTGACGCTGCAAGGTCTGGCAGAGAGCTTTTCCGCGCAAGGCGTTCCCGTCTTTGTCGCCGATGTGAAAGGTGATTTGTCAGGTGTTGCGATGGCTGGATCGCCCAAGTTCAAACACGCTGACAAGCTTGAAGCCCGTGCCGAAGAGCTGGGTATGTCCGATTACGAATACTCGGATAATCCAGCGATCTTCTGGGATTTGTATGGCGAACAAGGCCACCCGATCCGCACCACCATCTCTGAAATGGGGCCGCTGCTTTTGTCGCGACTGCTCGATTTGAACGACACGCAAGAAGGCGTGCTGCAAATCGTCTTCCGTCATGCCGATGACAATGGCCTGCTGCTGCTTGATTTCGGCGATCTGCAAGCCATGCTGCAATACGCGCACGAGAATGCAAAGGAGCTGTCGGGCGTTTACGGCAATGTCTCTAAGCAATCAGTGGGCGCGATTCAGCGGCAATTGCTCAGCTTTGAAGCGCAAGGTGCAGACCATTTCTTTGGCGAACCGGCGTTGGAGATTGACGACTTTCTGGCGAAAGATGATCAAGGGCGCGGCTATATCAATGTGCTGGCAGCCGATAAGCTGATGCAAAGCCCCAAGCTTTACGCGACCTTCCTGTTGTGGTTGCTGGCTGAGCTGTTTGAGAGCTTGCCCGAAGTCGGTGATCCGGAAAAACCCTCGCTGGTCTTCTTCTTTGACGAAGCGCATTTGCTGTTCGACGATGCCCCCAAAGCGTTGCAGGAAAAGGTCGAGCAAGTTGTCCGGCTGATCCGGTCCAAAGGCGTAGGCGTCTACTTCGTCACCCAAAACCCGATCGACATTCCCGAAGAGGTTGCTGGGCAATTGGGCAACCGGGTTCAGCATGCCCTTCGCGCCTTCACCAAACGCGATCAGCGGGCAATCAAAGCGGCGGCGGAAACTTTCCGTATCAATGACGATCTCGACACTGAGGAAGTGATCACCGAACTGCGCGTTGGCGAAGCTTTGGTTTCCACATTGGACGAAGAAGGTGCGCCGACAGTGGTTCAGCGCACTTTGATCAAGCCTCCGCGCTCGCGCCTTGGGCCGGTGACGGCGAAAGAGCGTGCTATCATTCAGTCAATTAGTCCGTTCGATGGCAAATATGACGAAGCCGTCGACCGCGAAAGCGCCGAAGAGGTGCTCGCGGCCAAAGCCGCTGATGCCGCTGAAACCGCGACAGAGGTTGAGGAACAAGGCGAAGAAACCGTTCGCAAACGCTCGCGCAAGAGTAAGAGCATTTGGGAAAAGGCCATGTCGCGCGGCAGCAAGACTGCGATGAGCTCGGCTGCGGGTAAGATGGCACGCGAACTGACGGGGTCAAAGAGTCGCGCAGACCCAATGAAATCCGGGTTCACCTCGGCCGTGGGCTCGATTGCAACCGACCTGGCCGGACCGGTCGCGGGCCGCTTCGTGCGCAACCTTATTGGGGGGTTGATGCGGTAAGAATGCCCGAGCGTTAGACCGGCACGCGCAGCTCTGCGCGCAGGCCACCTTCCTCACGGTTCGTGAGCGTCAATGTCCCGCCATGCTGTTCGGCGATGGCTCGCGCCAGCGTTAGACCTAGGCCCGCTCCGCCGGTCGCACGGTTTCGAGAGGCTTCGCCGCGAGTAAAGGGTTCGAGCATTTGCTCAATCTGATCGGCGGGAATGCCGGGGCCCTTATCATCAACCTGCAAGATCGCAGCGCCGTCCTCTTCCAGCACAATGATCTCAGCGGACCCGCCATAGCGAACAGCGTTGCTGGTAAGGTTGCGCAAGGCACGCTTGAGCCACGTCTCCTGCACTTTTGCGACCACGCGTTTGCTATCTTTGATTGTGACAGGTTCACCCAAATCTTCGAACTCTTCAACCACCCCAATCGCCATCGCGCTAAGGTCAAGCGTTTCACGCGCGCCGCCATTGCGACCGACCCGCGCGAGCGAGAGAATATCGTCGAGCGTCCGCGTCAAATCTTCGATGCTGTCGGCCATCTTTTCGCGCTGCGTTTCGTCCGGCACGCTTTCAATCCGCACTCGCAAAGCGGCGAGCGGGGTTTTCAAATCATGCCCTATAGCTCCGAGCATCACGTCTTTTTCGTCGAGCAACGCCGCGATGCGCGTTTCCATCGTGTTATGCGCGGCGATTAATCGGCGCATATCTTCAGGCCCACTTTCCTCGATTCGCACAGTATGGTCTGGGTTTTGCGAGAAGGTGCTCACCCGCTCGGTGAGCTGGGCAAGTGGCCGAGTGATCCTGCGCAGGATCAGAAACAACAACCCCAACAAGATCACAAACAAAATTGAGGTTTGGCCAGCTGTTACCGCAATTACTGTTCGGTGTGGGCGCGGGTTGGGAAGACGCACGACGTGCCAAGCTCCGTCTTCATCCCACTGGACAGCGGCAACAAGAATGCGTCCCTGCGTCAACACCATTTGCCGGGCGACCTTTTGAAAGCCTTGCGTGCGGCGCGAAATCGTTGGATCGTCCTCAATCAGGCGCTCAGTGATCAGCACTTGATATGGCTCAATCTGCATAAAGCCACTGAGGCGTTTTTCGATCCGGGCAGCGAATTCGGCGTCGTTCACTTCCGTCGAAAGCAACGGATAAGTGTCTGTGACTTCACCGCGCAAAGCGTTAGCTCTCCTGCGACCTTGAGAACGACGGTTTCGCCTTTGGTCGCCCGAGAGCAATTCTTCGCCTCGATCACGGCGGAACGCCGGACCTGCCCAAATTAACCCAGTGATAGCGGTTTCTAGATTGTCCATACGCCGTTCTTCGGAAACGCGGTGGATCAATACCGAGGTGATTGTCTGCGCTACTAGCAAGGCGACTGCTACCGCGAGCAATGTCTGCCCTAGCAGGCTCTTGGGCAAAAACCGGCTCATCCGGTAGCCTGCGGGGCTATACGGCTGACTTTAGCGGCAAAGCGATATCCGCCGCCGCGCACGGTTTGGATAAACTGCGGAGCGCGGCTGTCGCTTTCGATCTTGCGGCGAAGGCGGCTCACTTGATTGTCGACAGCGCGATCGAACAGATGGGCGGTGCGCCCTTGCACTGTATCGAGTAGCCAGTCGCGGTCGAGCACCTTTTGCGGATTGTCGAGAAAGGCGCGCAGAAGCCGGAATTCTGCGGTGGAAATCGGGACTTTGACCCCTTCGGGATCAGTGAGTTTGCGCTTGAGTGGATCGAGCACCCAATCTTCAAAAGTGTAGTGCCAGTCTTCAGCTTGTGCTTCGGGACTTGGACCGCGCGCCACTCGTCGCAGCACCGTTCGAATGCGCGCAACCAGCTCGCGCGGCTCAAACGGTTTGACGATGTAGTCGTCCGCGCCCAGTTCTAGCCCGACAATCCGGTCTGTGGATTCGCCGCGCGCGGTCAGGAAAATCACCGGGAGCTGGCGCGTTTCAACCAGATGACGGCACAGCGACACCCCGTCTTCGCCCGGCATCATAATGTCGAGCAGGACGATATTGGGGTTGAACTCTTCCAATTTGGCGCGGGCCGTTGCTGCGCTTTCGGCTTCGGTGACATGTAGGCCCTGGCCCGTCAGATACTCCGCCAAGGGTTCACGCAAGGTCGCTTCGTCATCGACGAGCAGTACGTGTGGCAAGTCTGATTCGGGCGGGATGGTCATCATTTTCTCTTAAGTGAACAAGGCCCGGCGCATTCCCTAATTCGGGTCTGGGCCGGGCCAAGTGGTTCCATTCAGTTCATGGACTTTATTGCGTTGGAGTTCCACCGCGTTCGCCCCGGCGTTCGCCACGACGCTCACCGCGATTTACCCGGCGGGCTTCCTTGGCTGCTTCGCGTTCTGCTTCGCTGATCGAGCCGTTTTTGTCGGTATCGACTTTCGCAAAGCGCGCTTCGACGGCGGCATCATATTCAGCGCGGGTCACGATCTTGTCGTTATTGGTGTCCGCCATACGCAGCATCTTCATGCCTTTGCCGCCCTTGCGACCACCGCGTTTGCCACGCCGCTCGCCTCGTGCTTCGCTGCGATCACCGCGACGCTCACCGCGTGCTTCGCGAGCCGCGAGCATTTCCGCTTCGCTGATCCCGCCGCTATTGTCGGTGTCCATCTTTGCAAAGCGCTCTGCCTGACGTCCGGCCCGGCGTTCTGAACGCTGAGCACTGCGGGCTTCGCGGGCGGCTGTCATTTCGGCTTGGCTCAATTCACCATCACCATTGGTGTCAGTTTTCGCGAACTTCTCGGCGCGTTTGGCTGCGCGATCGTTTCGGTCAAGCTGGCCATCTTCATTGGCATCCATCTTTGTAAAGCGCTTTTCGGCTTTAGCTTTGGTTTCAGCCAAGCTGACCACGCCATCGCCATTGGCATCAGCGGATTTGCCAGAATGGTGGCTGGCTACTGCAATTCCAGCGCCGCCAAGGGCTAAAGCGGCCGCAGAGAGAGTGAGTGTCAATTTACGCATTTTCGTTCCTCCGGGGTTTATGTTTTTACTAGAGCTGCGGCGAGGCGCCAAACGCTGCAATGGGGGATTGCAGCATTGACATGTCTGACTACTAACCGGGGGTAGGGGTTGGCAGTCATTGTCGTCATCAGGGAGAGTATGTCGTTTGGCATCCTCACCGCAACTCACATTCGCTGTTATAGGGAAGGAGTGTCGCAGGATTATCCCGGAATTCGGCGACTTTGTCGCGGTTTGTATCACACAACGCCCATCGTTCAGCCGTGCGCAAGCTTTTGAGGTACTTTGAAAAAAGCAGTTTGCTCCCAAGCGTGTTTACTAACGCGGACGGTGCTGTGTTCCTTCGCCCGCTGTGATGAAGATTGCTGTGGCGCTCTCTTCGCCTCTGGGGCCCGGCAGATCGGCAATATGCCACACGCCCGGCGCGTTGATCGCATAGTCGCCTTCGGAAAGTGCCACTTCCTCGCGTGAGCCGTCGGGATGTTCCTGCGTAAGAACCATCCCGCCTTGGGTGCAGACCACCACCTCGGCGCCTTTGGGATGCATCTCCCAATGCGGCCAGCTTTCGGTGAAGGTGTGCTGCGACACCAAACGCCCCTCCGGGCCATCGCCGCCATGGCGCGCGCCATAGGCTTGGTACCATTCCATCCCGTCAAAAGGCGGCTGCGGAACGGCGGTCGCACCCAAGCCTAGATGCAAGAAGCTATCGCTTAGCTTGCGCGCGCTCATGATGACGGCGGCACCATGCAAAAGGCATTCAATTTGTTGCCATCCAGATCACGGAAATAGCCTGCGTAAAAACCGTCATCGCCGCGCGGACCCGGTGCGCCTTCATCGCTTGCGCCATTAGCAAGGGCAGCGTCATAGACAGCTTGCACTTTTTCCGGACTTTCGACTTGCAAAGCGACCATTATACCATTGCCAACACTCGCGGTTTCGCCGTCAAATGGCTTGGTCGCTGCAATGCCGGCTGTGCCGCTCTCAAAATCGCCCCAGGCGATAAACTCGCCCTCCTCCATCATCCTGCCAAAGCCCATTTCCTTGGCAACCGCATCATAGAAAGCCGCCGCGCGCGGCAGGTCATTGGTGCCCAGAGTTACATAGCCGATCATCTCGATATCCTCCCATTAGCGAGCCAGACCATGCGACTCGCGATACAGGAACATTATAGGAACATGGACCTCGAATCAAATGCGGGTGGCTAGGACACAAGCAAACGCTCGCATATAACTAAAGCGGCTCGGTATGCCGCTCCACCCATGCGCGGTCTTCGCCTTCAAGCTGGGGAACCAGCAGCGCGCGCACCTTTGCATGGTAGTCATCGACCCACGCAATCTCACTCACGGTGAGCAAAGAAGCCTCGATCAGAGTCCGGTCGAGCGGCACAAAGGTCAGCGTTTCAAAACCGAGATATTTGCCTTCTGCCCCTTCAATGTCCTTCTCGACCGTCAGGACGAGGTTCTCAATCCGGATGCCGAAGGCGTCTTGCTTGTAATATCCCGGCTCATTCGAAAGGATCATGCCAGCGATCAGCGCTTGACCCGTGCCCGCTTGCCCACCCGAGGGTTTGGCAATCCGCTGTGGTCCTTCGTGAACGCCTAGGAAACTGCCAACGCCATGACCGGTGCCATGGGCGTAATCGACGCCGCCTTCCCACAAATACTGTCGGGCGAGCGCGTCGATCTGGCCGCCGCTTGTGCCAGCGGGAAAGATAGCGCGGTCGATTTGCATATGCCCTTTGAGAACGCGGGTGAAACGGTCCTTCATCTCTGCGCTGGGTTCGCCCGGTCCAATCCAGACTGTGCGGGTTATGTCGGTCGTTCCAGCCGGATATTGCCCACCGGAATCGACCAAATAGATGGAGGCGGGCGGGATCGAAATATTGCTGTCTTCATCGACCTTGTAATGCGGCAGCGCTGCGTGTCCGGCAGCCGCTGAGATCGTGTCAAAGCTGGTATCGCGCAGATCGCCCGCTTCGCGCCGGAAACCTTCCAGCTTGGCTGCGGCGGCGAGTTCATCCACTTCGCCCGAAGGCGCGGTTTCTTCGAGCCAGCGCAAGAAGCGCGAAATTGCCGCGCCATCAATTCGCTGCGCGTCACGGTGGCCTTGTTGTTCGGCGGAGTTCTTAATCGCTTTGGCAAGAATTGTCGGATCTTGCTTGAATACAAACTTTGCGCCGCCTGCGCGCAGACCTTGCGCGATACCAGCGACGCCGAAATTGGGGTCGATGCTCACGGTCTTGCCCGCAAATTCGCTGAGCGCGGCTTCAAATTCGCTGCGCTCGCGCACTGTCACTGCATTGCCCAAATGCTGCGAAACTTCCGGGGTGACTTTGCCCGAATCAATAAACAGCTCCGCATGCCCATCAGCATGCGCGATCACATAAGACAGCGCGACAGGAGTGTGTGCGACATCGCCGCCGCGAATATTCAAAAGCCAAGCGATCGAATCGAGCGCCGGCACAACCACCGCGTCCAAGCCTTCACTCGCCAGCCAATCGGCGACCGCGGCGCGTTTTTCCGCAGAGCCTTGCCCGGCATGACCCGCCTCATGGACAATCGCTTGCGCGTCTGAAGGCACAGGTTGATCTGCCCACACCGCGTCAATCGGATTGCCGTCCGCTGGGACCATCACAATCCCTGCTGGCTTTACTGATTTCTCAAGTCCCGCGACCCAGCCCCACGTGTGCAGCCACGGATCATAGGCGATCCGCGCGCCTTCCTCGCACGCATCTGTGAGCCAATCGCCAAGGCTATCGCCGGGAACGCTGCGGTATTCGAACAGCGCGCCATCCACCTGATCGCGCACTTGCACGGTGTAGCGGCCATCGACGAAGATTGCCGCGCGTTCCAAAGTCACCACAGCAAATCCTGCAGACCCGCCAAATCCGGTCAGCCATGCGAGCCGCTGTGCATATTCGCCGACATATTCACTCATATGCTCATCGGAAATGGGCACAACGAACCCCGACAGGTCGCGCCGCTTCAATTCTTCGCGCAAGGCGGCAAGGCGGGCTTCATGGGTTTGCATCAGCATTTTGGACGGCTCCGGAATCAAGGCGCGCTCTTGTCTTCGCGCTTATGCCAACATAGGTCAGTTGCGAGCCGCTTTCCAGCGTCACTCGAACCCCTTTCGCGTCAAGGAACGCCTATGACCTTCCCTCGCACCTCAGCGCTCACTCTCGCAGCCGCTTTGGCTTTGATGCCATCGACCGCCGCTCTTGCCGAAAACAATAAGGACCAAGCCCGCGTGACCACTTCTGAAAATGCCGCAAATCCTATCTCAGTTGGCACGCCACCTGTCGCGGAGAAGCGTCCGCACACTTACACGCATCACGGCATCACGATCTCCGACCCCTATGACTGGCTCTATGACAAATCGTACCCAAAGGTCGATGACGAGGATGTGCTCGACTATGTGAAGGCGGAGAACGCTTATTTCGAAGCGGCCATGAAGCCGCAAGAAGCGCTGACCGAAGCCTTGTTCGAAGAGATGAAGGCGCAGATCAAGGAAGATGATAGCTCTGTGCCGCAGCGCCGGGGCGATTACCTGTATTGGGTCGAGTTTGAAGAGGGCGCGCAATATCGCAAGCATTACCGCAAGCCGGTTGATGCAAGTGAGGATGCGGCAGGGACAATTATCCTCGATGAAAATGAGTTAGCAGAAGGGTTGGAGTATTTCCGCCTTGGCTCCGCCTCGATCAGCAGAAATGGTCGCTATCTTGCCTATGCGACCGACACCAATGGATCAGAGCGCTACACTGCACGGATCAAGGATTTGGAATCCGGCGAGTTGTTGGATGACGAAATCACCGGACTGCGAGGCGGGCTAACCTGGGTCGCGAACGATACGGCACTGGTTTACGGTCCTGCGACTGAGGAATGGCGCACGCTCGAAGCGAAATTGCACGTCATCGGTACGCCAGTTGAAGAGGATGTGTCGCTTTACAAGGAAGAAGACCAAAGCTTCGGTGTGGGCGCCGGCTTGTCGGCTCAGGAAGATTTTCTGATAATCTCCACCGGTGACAATGAGACAAGCGAAGTGCGCTTTGTCTCTGCCGCTGACCCAACGGGCGAACAAACGCTTATCAAAGCGCGCCAGAAGGGCGTCGAATATGGCGTCGATATTCGCGACGGTGAGCTGTGGGTGTGGACCAATGACGACCACATCAATTTTCGCCTCGCGAAAGCGTCGCTGGAGACGCCGGGCGAATGGCAAACGGTGATCGCAGGCTCGAACGACTTCTACCTCACCGACTTTGAGCTCTATAAGGACTTCTTCGTCACCGAAGGCCGCTTGAACGGTTTGGATCAGATACAGATCCGCCAGTATGACGCGCCCACCACTGCCAAGCCCATCGCCTTCCCCGAAGCGAGCTACAGTGCAGGGCTTTCGAACAATCCCGAATATGATCAGACGGTCTTGCGGCTGGGCTATGAAAGCATGGTCACACCGGATTCAGTCTATGACTACGATGTCGTCAGCGGCGACCTGGCACTGTTGAAACAGCAAGAAATTCCAAGTGGCTATGATGCCTCGCTCTACACCACAGAGCGGCTGGAGATCGAAGCGCGCGACGGGACGATGGTCCCGGTTAGCATTGTGATGCGCAAGGACCGACCCGCCGGTGGTCCGCTGCATCTCTACGCTTATGGCGCCTATGGCTATGCGATCCCACCGGGCTTTTCGACCACGCGGTTGAGCCTTGTGGATCGCGGCTTTGCCTATGCCATTGCGCATATCAGAGGCGGCGATGATCTGGGTCGCCGTTGGTATCTGCAGGGCAAGCTGAATGAGCGCACCAACACCTTCAACGATTTCGTAGATGTCGGGCGCGGATTGATCGCCAAAGGCTACACCGCCGAGGGCAAAGTCACCGCCAGCGGCGGTTCAGCGGGCGGCGAGTTGATGGGCGCGATCATCAATCAAGACCCCGCGCAATACGGTGCCATCGTAAGCCATGTGCCGTTCGTTGATGTGTTGAATACGATGCTCAACAAAGACCTGCCGCTCACGCCGGGTGAATGGCAGGAATGGGGCAATCCGATCGAGAGTAAGCAAGCGTTCTCCTATATCCTAAGCTACTCGCCTTATGATCAGGTGAGCAGGCAGGACTACCCGCCAATGCTGGTCACAGCCGGTTTAAACGATCCGCGCGTCACCTATTGGGAGCCAGCCAAATGGGTCGCAAAGCTGCGCGACTACAAAACCGATGACAATCTGCTGCTGCTCAAGACCAATATGGGCGCAGGGCATGGCGGACAGTCGGGCCGTTGGAATTCGTTGAAGGAAACGGCCGAGGAGTTCGCCTTTATCCTTTGGCAGATGGGTATGGCCGAGGAGTGAGCGCCGCGCGTTTCTCCAAACCCTTTACCGCCAAACCTGAGCACATTGACGAGCTTGGCCATGTGAACAATGCGGTCTGGGTCCAGTGGATTCAGGACATCTCCACCGCCCATTGGGATTCAGCCGCGCGGCCCGAAGATCACGCGCAGTTTTTCTGGGTCGTGATCCGGCACGAGATTGATTATCGCGGCAATATTGCTGCGGGGGAAACTGCGCAGGGTCAGACTTGGATTCCTGATCCGCCCAAAGGCGCAAAATCGGTGCGCTGCGTCGAATTTTGTAACCGCGAAGGCAAAGTGCTCGTATCTTCCCGTACAACTTGGGCGATGTTGGAGCGCGAAAGTCAGCGGCTGGCACGCGTACGTCCCGAAGTTATTGAACCTTTCCAGCTCAGTGAGAGTAAATGACAGTTTCGCTTTTTGATCCGCTTACTTTGCCGAATGGTACGACCATTCCCAATCGCATCTGCAAAGCGGCGATGGAGGAAAATCTCGCGGTTCAACCGGGTCAATATCCCGGAGAGAAGCTGTTCAACCTCTATCGCCAATGGGCGGATGGGGGAGTTGGACTGATCCTATCGGGCAATGTGATGGTAGACCCGAGTGCGCTTACCGGACCGGGCGGTGTGGTGCTGGAAAAAGGCACGGACCTTGCGCTGTTTCGCCAATGGGCTGAGCTTGGCAAAGCGGGCGGCGGGCAATTCTGGTTGCAGATCAGCCATCCGGGGCGTCAGCTCTACAAAAGCCTTGGCGAGACCGCCGTTTCACCATCGGGCGTCGAACTGAATCTTGGCAAGTTCTCTTCGCTATTCGCTCCTGTTCGTTCGCTGTCGGTCGAAGAAATTGAAACCATCATCACCCGGTTCGCTGATACTGCAGAAGCGGCTCAAGAAGCGGGCTTTGACGGCGTGCAAATCCACGGTGCGCATGGCTATCTGGTCAGTCAGTTCCTCTCTCCGCTTACCAATAAGCGCGATGATCAATGGGGCGGCAACTTGGAAAACCGCGCGCGTTTCTTGATGGAGATTGTCACCGCGGTTCGTGCCCGTGTAAAGCCGGGCTTCGGAGTGGGACTCAAACTCAATTCGGCCGATTTCCAGCGCGGCGGCTTCGCATTTGAAGATGCGCGGCAAGTCGTCGAATGGCTCGATGGCAAAGGTGTCGATTTCGTCGAATTGTCCGGCGGAAGCTATGAAAGCCCAGCGATGCAAGGCAATCCTCAAGAAGATGCCGAAGAAGAGGCAACTTCAACCGAAAAACGCGAAGCCTATTTCGTCGACTTTGCCCGCGACATCGCCAAGGTCGCATCAATGCCGATTATGGTCACTGGCGGGATCACCCAACTGAAAGTGGCACAAGAAGCGTTAGCGCAAGATGCGCAGGGCTTTGGCGTGGAGATTCTTGGTATTGCCCGCGCATTTGCGGCTGATCCAGCTTTGCCCAAACATTGGAATGACAACACAAATGCGGACGTCGCCTTGCCAGAGATTTCGTGGTCCAATGACACATTGAAAGCACTTGCAACGATGGCGCTAACGAAAGCGCAGCTCGAACGAATGGCGAAAGGCAACCCCCCCGGTGATGGCGGTTGGCCATTCTTAGCGTTGGTTGGAGACCAGATGCGAGCGAGCAAGCGCGCGAAGAAGTATCGCAAATGGCGCGCGGCAAGATGAGGCTAAAATTAGGCGTTCATTTTTTGCGTGTCACACACTCAACCTAACGAAACTAAAACCAACTCCATAGGATTCTTCAATGCGTTCATTTTCAATTGTCTTGCTGCGGTGGCGGCTCTGGTTCTGACCGGTTGTGGAGAACTGGAAGGGGGCACCCGAGGCTCCATCCGTGCAGTCGGCTCTTCAACGGTCTTTCCCTTCGCAAAGCAAACCGCAGTGAGCTTCTCGCTCTCCAACCCCGATTTCAATTCGCCCATCATCGAATCGACTGGCACCGGCGGCGGCGTCCAATTGTTTTGCAGCGGCATCGGAGTCGAAACGCCTGATATGGTGAATGCCTCGCGCCGGATGAAAGCCAGCGAATACGACAAATGCGCGGAAAACGGCGTCGATGAGATCATCGAATTGCAGGTTGGGTTGGACGGGATCACGCTAGCCTCTGCGCAAGGTGGGATTACGCCCAATCTCACGCCAAAGCTTATCTACGAAGCGCTTGCTGCGCAGCCCTATGGCAAAGAGCAGACCGCAAAAACATGGGCGGATATTGATCCGTCGCTGCCCGATGATCCAATCACCGTTTACGGTCCACCTAGCACCTCGGGTACGCGCGATGCGCTTAAAGAACTCGTGCTAGAGGTGGGCTGCGACAGCAATCCCGATATGGCAGCGCTCAAGAAAAGCGACCCAGACCAACACAAACAGGTTTGCACCGAAGTGCGCTCTGACGGAGCCTATGTCGATCAAGGCGAGCAAGACAATTTAATTGTCCAGAAAATCGTGAACAATCCGCGCTCGGTCGGTGTGTTTGGCTTTTCCTATCTCGATGAGAATGCTGACAAGGTTCAAGGCCTGCCAATTGGAGGAGTAGCACCGAGCTATGATAACATCGCAAGTTTTGCCTATCCTGGTGCTCGTCCACTCTATGTCTATGTAAAGAAAGCGCATATTCCCGTAATTCCGGGCTTGGAAGCCTATCTTCAGGAATGGGTCAAGAACTGGAAAGTGGGCGGATCCTTGGAGAAAATTGGACTGGTGGCGTCGCCTTCTGATGCGATGGCAGCCAACGAGCGCAAAGTGCAAGAGATGACCCTGCTCACCCGCGAAGAGCTCACCGGAGAAATCAGGCAGAACAAGGTTGCTCTGAAGTAAGCGCGAGGCAATCGTCTTAGCGGAAGTCTTCGCCCACCGCGGTCATTTGGGCCTTCAATCCGATTTGGCAGATGTTCTGAATCTCAATGCCTGGGTGCGCGTTGACCTCAATAATGAGCGGACCCTCATTCTTGTCGAGCACAATGTCTGAACCGGAATAGCCGAGCCCAATCGCTGGGCCGCATTTGCCCGCCAATTCCAGCACCCGGTCCCATCCAGGCACTTGATAGCCAATAAGTTTGGTGCCGGTGTCGGGATGGTGCGTGATCGCTTCGCCTTGGACAAGCGCGCGAGTGATCTGTCCTGTCTCAAGCGAGACGCCCGCGCCAATCGCGCGTTGGTGCAGGTTTGCTTTGCCATCAGAGGCGTTGGTCGGTAGCCGGAGCATCGCTATTAGCGGCTCATCATGCAGGCAAATGACCCGCAAGTCGGGCAATCCTTCGGGCACGAGATCGGCCAAAGTCGGGTCCGCGATGATAAGAGGCTCTATCAAGGCCGCGTCTTCGCTCGCCGTGTCGCCGGAAAAGCCGCCATCTACAACGCGTTGAATGTGGTGCATCACGTCGGTTTCTGTAAGCGGCGATCCAGAGCCCTTGTACCAAACATCGCCTTCGCGTCGGACGGCAAGCAAGATGCCGTCGCCTTGTGAGCCGCGCGCAGGCTTGATCGCCCAAGCATCGGGCATGTCGCGGGTTGGCTTGAAGGCGTTGAGCTTTTGGTGATCGTCAATCACCGCAATTGTCCCTGTGCAGGCAATCCCAGCGGCCTCCAACGCCACTTTCGCGGCAACTTTGTCACGCGCGCGTTCAATTGCGATGCGAGGATTGTACTTGGCAATCAATGCATTGCGCATATTGATGCCGAGAATCTCCTCGATCGGGTTGATCTTTGCGGGCCGCAAAGCGGTGATCGCGTCTTGGGCCGCCATTTTCTTTCGAAATATCGAGAGCATCTCAAACATCCTCCTGCGAGCGGATGACCCATGCATTGTAGACGCGCGGCTTTTTAGATGCGCCTAAGCGAGGCTCAAACTGAGCCTCGCTATTGGGTTGCGTCTGCGGTTCTTCCGCTGGAAGGATGGGTTGCGGGACCCGTCGTCGCCTTCCCGGCTCCAGATCCTTCGCCGAGTTGATGACCCAAACGCCGTCCAAAGGAGCCGCGCGTTCTCGCGCTTGCTCTGCGGTGGGTCTCTCGAAATCAAGTTCGAGCTGATCTGGGTGGGCTTGCGCCCTCGCCTGCCGTCTTCGTTCAAGCCAAATCGGTGCGAAACGATGAATTTCCGTTATCCTGAGCCCGCGATACCGGCCCAGAATAGCAATCGCTATGCCAGTAAAGGCGGGCATTAGAAGCGGTGACCACTCGATCAGTGCCAGCGCAAAGTGCGACACCATCACAAACTGGATGACGACTGAGATCATAAAGGTGCTGAACGCCTGCTTGGCGGCCTCACCCGGTCCGTCTTTTTCCCATTGCCTCCACCAGCGCTCGACCACGAGTGCGCAGACGATCACCGGGAAAGCGTCAACCTGCAAATTTGTATCGAGAAGGATCTGTAGACCCACCAAAACCAATACAATCAGTGAGATTAGCACACCAAGAAAGCCCACCCGCGTCATGCGCAGTTTCAACAACATCGGCGTGACTAGCATGCCAGCAAGCACGGACGAGCCAAGTACGACTGGGCCCATGATTGGACCTATTTGCAAGAATGCGAGCGCAATCAACATCGGCGTAAACAGTCCGAAGGCCTTTAAGCCAATGAAACTGCGTGCGAGCACAACCAGAAACGCGCCAAGTGGCAGAACCATCAGCAAGTTGGATGGTTTCAAACCCCAAATCGCTTGCGATGTTGCCTGATCCCCGAAGGAAGACGGCATCGCGACAAAGCTCTCGGTGTTGAAAAGGCCTGCAATCACCAAGCCGAGCAGCACAAAGGCAACCGCGCCGCCAATATAGATCGGGCGACGGACTTGCGGTGTGGCTCTTGACCACGCGAGTTTGATTTGTGCCTTTAGCCTAGAATACATATCCAGCCGTGAGCGTCAGGCGATAGCCTTCACGTTCCCTAGATAGTAAATTACTATTTGAAAATATATACTTAGCTTCAGCTTCAATCCGCCAAGGACCGGGCCAATAATGCACTTCGAGTTCGGGCACGATCAATTGATCAGACCGAGGCGCGCCATCATCACCGAACCTGCCGTCGAACCTTGTGTTCAAAAATTCCAGAGCGGGGCGCACTCGCAGATCGGGAGTAATCGGCTTTGTGTAGGAAACCTTGGCGGATTGCCGAGCAAAGCCGCGTTGTGGATCGTCGGACGTGATCGATTCTGCACGAAGATCGAAATTGATGTAGTGATAGCGCCCGAGGCGGTGGCGATATCCGGCATCGACGCGCGGTCCAGATCCTGTGGTGGGATCGGCAACGCCATCCTCGTCGCGATTGTCATATTCGCGTTCGCGCCAGGATGCCCGTAGCCGGAACCGGTGTTTGCGCTCGGGCTCATAGGAAACGCGCACTGAGCCTTGAAACTCGTCTGTATCCGCTGACTCAGCGGTCACAACGTCGTCAAAATGACGTGCGCGCAGTTGAATGTCCCAATCCTCGTTGAGCTCTTGATCGAACTGCGCGGTGAACCGTGTGCGGTTGGTGTTGTCGCGATCTTCTTCGAAGCGGAGCACTTCGATCCGATCAACTTCCAAGCGGAAGCGAGTGTCATGATCTTCGAAATTGAGGCCGGCTTGTGCGCGAACGGTAAACGCATCGCCGTTCACAATCAGTTGGTCATCGCGGGTCGCGGTTTCCGCGCTCACAACACCCAATTCAACACGCGCTGTGGGTTTGAGTTGCCAGTCGCTTTCCTGCGCGGCAGCCGGATGCACCAAAAGCAAGCCCGCCCAAAGGGCAAGCAAGCGCCAAACACAGCCGAACACGCGACCTAAGGTTTTTCCCCCTGTCATAGGAGGAGCGATACGTAGTGGGGATTTAGAAAATACTAACTTTAACTGTTAGGCAGCGCTAAGTTGTAAATTCGCGTCTTACATCTTGGGTAAACTCGCGTTTCCATTCGAATTATGGCTTTGTAAATTAACCAAAAAACTGTGTGATTTTACCTAGAGCGGGTTGCCATCCTGATCGCGGAAAATTTCGCGTCTTCCGACATGGTTTGCAGGCCCAACCAAGCCTTCGCTTTCCATTCGCTCAATCCATTTGGCCGCTGTGTTGTATCCGACACCCATTTGCCGTTGCAACCAGCTGCCGCTTGCCTTCTGATTTTCAATGACAATTTGGCAGGCTTGACGATATTTGCGCTCGTCCGGATTGTCTGAAGCGGTCAAGTCGTCTTCGAAGTTCAGACCGCCGCCATCTTCGGGTTCTTCAGTGACGGCGTCGACATATTCCGGCGAACCTTGCGCACGCCAGAAATCGGCGACCGCTTCGACCTCTTCATCGCTCACAAACGGTCCGTGCACGCGCACGGTTGCGCCGGTGTTGGGCTTATAGAGCATATCACCCTTGCCCAGCAGCTGTTCGGCGCCTTGTTCACCAAGGATGGTTCGGCTGTCGATCCGGCTCGTCACTTTGAAGCTGATCCGGGTCGGCAAGTTGGCTTTAATCACACCGGTGATGACATCGACGGATGGTCGTTGCGTCGCCATGATCAAGTGGATGCCGGCGGCGCGCGATTTCTGGCTCAATCGTTGGATCAGGACTTCGATTTCTTTGCCAACCGTCACCATCAAATCAGCAAGCTCATCAACTATCAGAACGATCTGTGGCAGCGGTTCGTAATCGAGCTGTTCTTCTTCGTAGATCTCATCGCCCGTTTCCGGGTTAAAACCTGCTTGAACCCGGCGGCCTAGCGGCTTGCCCTTAGCGATCGCGTTGCTCACTTTTTCGTTGAAGCTGTGAATGTTGCGCGAGTTGACCGAGCTCATCATGCGATAGCGCTTCTCCATCTCCTCAACCGCCCATTTGAGCGCGCGCACCGATTTGTGCGGCTCTGTGACCACAGGCGAAAGTAGGTGAGGGATGTCGTCATAGCTCTTAAGCTCGAGCACTTTGGGATCGATTAGGATCAACCGGCATTCTGCTGGCGTGAAGTGGTAAAGCAAACTCAGCAAAATGCAGTTCAGCCCCACCGACTTACCCGATCCGGTCGTACCTGCCACGAGCAAATGCGGCATAGCTGCAAGGTCGGCGATAATCGGTTCACCGGCGATATCCTTGCCCAAGATAATCGGCAGGCTTCCCTTTGCTTCGGCGAAGGCGGCGCAGGCGGCGAGCTCTTTGAGCATGACCATCTGGCGGTCAGCATTTGGCAGTTCGATCCCCATGACGGTCTTGCCTGGAATGGGGGACACGCGCGCGGAAATTGCGCTCATATTGCGAGCAATGTCTTCGGCGAGGCCCACCACACGGCTGGCTTTGATGCCGGGCGCAGGTTCCAGCTCATACATTGTCACAACCGGGCCGGTGCGCACCGCCGTGATCTCGCCTTTGACGTTAAAATCATCGAGCACATTCTCGAGCAGCCGCGCATTGCGTTCAAGCGCCAGCTTGTCGAGCTTTGGCGCGTTGTCCGTTGGAGGTTCGGCCAGCAATTCCAAGCTCGGCAGTTCGTAATTGGCGAACATGTCGCGCTGGCTCTTCTTCGCGGCCACAGCGCGCTTTGGCGGCGCAGAGGGGTCGGTAATTTCTGGAGTGCGACGCTGCTCAGGCATCGGCTGAGCGGCTTGAGATGTGTTGGCCCGGCCGGTGGTGCGCGTTTGTTTGGCGTCGTCTTGCGCGTCTTCGGTGTCGGGCGGTGAAAGGCGCGACAATCCGCCAAAGCCTAGAACAGCCGGCAGTTTGAAATTTGCTCGCTCCGACAAAAACTCGGGCAAAGTCAGTAGTGCGCGCCAATCGATCGCGAAAATCCGCGTCAACAGCGCCACCGCAATAGCGAGAGCGAGAAGGCCCAGCGCAAGGATCACCCACCCAGCTGCGCCTCCGGCCAAGCGCGTCGCAACCGCCTCGATAGCATTGGCGCTTAAGAGGCCCGACACCCCGCCGAGACCCGCGGGAAGCGTCCCACCCGGACCATCAAGAGCGAGCCGCAAAACGCAGGACAGCAAGACCATCGCTATTAGCAGCAGCCCGGTGGGCATCCACCAGCGTGTCTCTTGCGCTTCCTCTTCGTGTTCAACCTCGCGCCACAGACGCCGTGCCGAGACGTAAAACAAGGGCAGCAACAAAATGCTGGGCAGACCGAAAATGAACAATGTACGATCCGCCAGCCATGCCCCGGTCAGGCCCATCCAATTGCCAACTTGATCGCCGGATGCCGCCGTTGACGGGCTAGGGTCGGTTTGCGTGTAGCTTGCCAGAGACAAGGCTAGGACAATCATCCCGATGAACAGCATAGCCGCGCCGGTGATTTGCGCAGTTCGGCGCACGCCCCGGCGAAAGCCTGCGCGCCAATCTGCGGTGGATTTTCGAGTGCTGATCGCGCGACTTGCCATAAAGGGCTCCCAAACAGGGCTGTTTTGAGAACACACCATGAATCTTCGACGGACTCCGGTCAAGAGTCTCAGGGGTGAATTGCGGGTTATTGAAGGTGGGCGGTGCCACCAGAACAAATACAAAGCTAATCCAGACTCAGCCCGTCAATCGCTGCCCACCGGTTCCAACCCACCGCGCGCGCTTTCGCGACGTCCATTCCCCCAAGCGCAATCACCGGGGCTGAGCAGAGCCGCGCGAGCATTTGAAACCGCACTGGGCCC
>CAZOLE010000008.1:16796-19315 GCA_964580445.1 uncultured Porphyrobacter sp. | reverse complement strand
TACCCGTACTGGACAAACCAGCGGGGAGGACGCTACCAAGTATACTTGGAATTCGTATTGGGGGACTATTTGGGAGGAACGAGCAGCGCTATGGTGACTCAATCAATCGATCCGAAAAACGCCCGCCTCATCATAACTTCTGAGGGAGAAATCGCTGTTGAATGCGATCTGATGGGGGCGGAAGAACAGGCAAAAATATTTGGCCCGGACGGTGACATGCCGCCGCAGTCCTTCGCGGCCATGCTTGATGATTTGCTTGAAGTGATTCTCGCCGCGCCCAAACCATCGGACGCGGCGAGGCTGAGATCGTTGGCAAATGATCTCAAAACCAGTCAGGCGAAACTGGAGACTGCGCTCGCCCAACTGGAATGCAATTAGCTCAGGCTGCTTTCTTCGACTTCTTTTTGTCGGGGGTGATGATTGCCTTTGCAGCTTTGTTTAGCCGCTCAAACGGGTTTGCAGTGCCTTTGAGATAGGATGTTGGGTGAAGGCGCATCCAACGCGGTCGCCAGTCACGATCAGGCTCACACCCTTTCCCGGCAATCCGATTGGTGATGATCTCTTTTTGCACTTTGCCTGTGTCGGTTAGATGGGCCTTTGCTGCTGCTGCCCCTGCCAGTTCTGAAACCATGGCGTTTAAGACCCGCTTGTCGCGAACAAGATCAAAGAAGGAGTCGTCTGGCGTCCAAAGCGCCGCCATATCAACGTCAATTGTGTGTGTGAGGGCTTCCACCGCAGTCGAACCAACCGCAAGGCTTGACGCCATTGCCAATGTGAGGACGCGCAACACGGTTTCATCATCGAGTTTTAGGAGCGTTGCAAAAACGGTTGGCAAGTCCCCGTCTGACAGTTTATGCACTCGACCATAGTCGGGTTTGTGCTCTGTGATCCCCAAAAGGTCGAACACCGCATTGCGCTCGGCGTCCATGCGCATGGCCCCAAGGCTTTTTGCAACGCTCTGCGTTGTCGCTTCCTTCCGCACCGTCGTGTCCTGAGGCTCAACGGACCAAAGGTCCGATCCGGTGAGCATATGCGCAACGCTGAGCCTTAGGGCAATGTTTGGATGATCGATCAAACTTGATCGTATAGCGGCGTGGCGGTGCAAGGCGATGTAGTCTGTCAGTGGGCCTGAAAGTTCCGGCTTTGTCGTTTTAGCAACATCGCTATCGCGGTCAGCATTGCCATTTAAAACCGTATCGATCTTTTTGATGTCAGCATTGGTCAAGAACCCTTCATGAAAGGTCACTGCGCCATCGTGTTTGATTTCAACAAAGACCTTGCCGCCTGCGTCTTTACCGCGAACGCCATATTCCCATTTAGAGAAGTGGTCGCCTCGATCCATGATGACGATCTCTGGCCAACCGTCAGCCTGATAGGCGTCAACGCGCTCTGCGATGGCGGCACTCTGATAGGTCCAGAACAGGTCGGGGTCCGCAAAGTACCCGGTTTCATTGAACAGGTCGGTGATGACCGTCCCGTCATAGGTGTCGATTTCGAAAATCGCCGTATCGATTTTGATGCGTGCGCCGCCTGTCAGCCATGCCTTTAAGCGTTCTCCTTCGGGCGCATACTCCTCTTCGCTGTTGAACAGGGTGAGCCACATGTCTTGCTGTTCTTCGCTCGCAAGGGTCATGGCGCGCAAGGTTGGAACGGCGATCTTTTCGTCTTCATAAAGGGCTTTGATTTCCGGTTTGAGATTTGCGAGCGCAAGAATGCGGCGAACTTTTAACGGCGTCACGCCAAAGGTTTCGGCAATATCGTCGGGTGACTTGCCGCCTGCCGCCAAACGCGCGAAGGCGTCATATTGCTGAAACTCCCCTGCGGGGAGCCTTGCGATATTCTCCAGTAGTGACGCTTCAAGCGCGCGGGGGTCGTCGCCTTTATCCATAATACCGCAGGGCGCTGTTGGTGTCTTGCCGGTTTCCTTGGCAAGTTTGCGAAGCGCGAACAAGCGCCGCCTTCCGGCAATGACGCCATAGGTTTTGCCTTCCTTGCGCACCAGCAATGTCTGAAACACTCCGTCATCGCGTACGCTCGGATAGATGTCGTCAATGTCAGGGCGTTTGCGACCATGGCGCATATTCAGTTTACTGACATGGAGTTGGTCGATTGGGATATTTGAAAGTTTCATGTGTTTGTCTCCTTAGTAGACGTCTTTGAGGTCAATCAGGGTCCGCTCGCCGCTGACCTCGAAGGCGGCGACTGGATTCACTGAGGTCAGGCCGCGCCTAATGAGACGGCGTCCCAAAGGCGGACCAGCCGCGTACAAATTTCTTCAAAGTCGGGGTCCGTGGGCATGAGCTGATGGCTTGCATCGTCGCCAAGCTTGCGACGTTCAATGATGACGGGGCTGGCGTCTTCATCGAAGATCGCCGAGAACGTGTGTCCCTCTTGACCAATCAGAAGCGCATTATTGACCCCGCCAATCCAGCCCGCCGCATTGCCGTGAAACTTTCGGAACACAATATCGTCTGCGCGTTTAAGCGGGCTGGTCGCCATAAGGCGTGCGAGTGCGGCGT
>CAZOLE010000008.1:14415-16696 GCA_964580445.1 uncultured Porphyrobacter sp. | reverse complement strand
GTGTGCCTGATTGCTCGGTTAGCTCATAGGCAAAATCTTCAAGGCTTTTGTGTTCGCCTGAATAATCTTCAAAGGCGGCGCTGGCTTCGTCCACGTCACCGCTAAAATAGGCTAGAAGTTTGCCGCCGAGTTCGCCATGCTCTTCGATGAATGCGGCAAGGGTGCAAACGGTTTCAAAACTCGAATATTCTGAAAGGTCCGCGCCTTCAAAGCCTTCATAGTCATGAATGGCCCATTCATCAGTATGCGGAATAGGTGATGCGGCGAGCATCGCGCGGGTTTCGGTCCAGATGTGGTCTTCGCCTTGTGCCGCGTCGATCCATTGCCCGTGCAAATAGCCGCTATTGTAAGCGGCAAGGCACGCAACATAGATTCTAATCTCGTCCTTAGTCGCGAGTGCGTTGGTTGTTCCAAGGGGTGCTTGGTTAGCGGTTGGTGTGGTCATAGCTCGTCTCCTTCCCGCCCTGCCATGTTTCCCCCGGAAGGCGGGGGTGGGCGGTAAGAGGGCCGGCAGCCACGGGGTTTAAGGGCCAAGGCCCCTTCTTCAGGGGCCGGTGTTCAAGGCTTTTGGTAGGGCGACATTGTCGAACCAGATGCACTCAGACCCAAAAGGCTTGAGCATGGTCCGCCCCGTGGCAGAGTGCCCTCCGCCCGCACCCGTCTTCTCGGGGAAACTCTTAAATGCCGCGCGCCTTGCGCGCGTCCTTTGGCGCTGGCTTGCCAGCGCAACCGCCAGCCGAAGCTTTAGCTGAGGGAAGGATCGTTACCCGAAGGGCCAAGACCCGGCGAGCCGGGGCTTGGGGAGGCAAGCTTTCTTGACGACTAGAGCCCGTCGGGGGCCAACAAGCCTTTTGTTCAAAATTTGATGCCAAAAAAAATGCCGGAACGTTAAGAGTTTGAACGCGTCAGAATTTGTAGTTTTACCTCAGCATCGAATACCTCACGCTTCAGTACGACAATGCCGGAATTTGCCAAGCGGAGTATGTCGGGGGTCACATGATCTGACAGGTCTTCCACGACGAGGAAGACACGAAACCCTGTTTCAAGAGCAAGAAACGCAACGAACTTGGCTGCTGCCGATAGGGTATCTGAAACGACAACCGCAACGCGGCAGTCTTTTCCGGGATAAAAATCTAAAAAAGACGACATCAAATTTTCGGCTGATTCATCACAATCGAGGGTTAGGGATCTGTCTTTCTCGGCATTGGCGATAACACTGAATGCAGGGCCTGCGCCACCGGATGATGAGATGGTTATGATTAGCGCTTCTTCTAGTGATGCGAAGTTATTCGGAAATGATAGATTGTGCGTCATGCGCTTGTTTCCCCTTGGTATTCATAGTCTAAGTTTCCACGAAGGCATTCAGGCGCGAACCATCTATGAAGTGCTGGCAGCACAAGTAAGGTCAGAACGGTCGATGAGACCAATCCACCCATCACCACGGTAGCCAGTGGTCTCTGGACCTCCGCACCGACGCCGGTCGCGAACAGGAGCGGTGCCAGGCCAAGGGCTGTCGTCAGAGCCGTCATGAGGACAGGCCTTGCGCGAAGCCCCGCGGCTTCAATCGCCAGCGCATCGCGATCGCGGCCCCGGCGTGCGAAATCATCCATGAAACTGACCAGCACCATGCCGTTGCCAAGGGCTATCCCGAACAAGGCGATGAACCCCACCGTGGCTGGAACTGAGACAGGCAAGCCCGCCAGCCAAAGCGCTATGGCACCGCCGGTTAGCGCAAGGGGGATGTTCAGAAGGATGAGGATCGCTGATTTCAGTCGCCCGAACGCCATTAACAGGATGAGCAGGACGATCCCGAGTGTAATAGGAATGACGATCGCGAAGCGGGCATTGGCCTGCTGTTGAAGTTCAAACTGCCCGCCCCATTCTACTCTGTATCCGGCAGGCAGGTCGAGACTCGCATCGGTCGCCGCTTTAGCGTCGGCCACAAAAGAGCCGATGTCTCTCCCGCGAACATTCAGTTGCACCGTGATGAACCGCTCGCCGTTCTCGCGCGTGATTTGACGCGGTCCGATCACTTCGCCGATGCTGGCGACGGAAGACAATGGCACTTGCGCGCCGGTCTCGCTCTCCAGAATTAGACGGCCAATCGTTTCGGCACTATCGCGGCGAGACTCTTCGAACCGCACCACGACCGGGAATTGCCGTACACCCTCAAACAACGCACCAGCTTCAGCGCCACCAACCGCCGCCCGGAGCGTATCAAGGGCATCTTCGACCGTCAGGCCATATCGCCCGAGCGCCGTTCGATTGACAGAAACTACCA
>CAZOLE010000008.1:0-14315 GCA_964580445.1 uncultured Porphyrobacter sp. | reverse complement strand
TCTTCGACCGTCAGGCCATATCGCCCGAGCGCCGTTCGATTGACAGAAACTACCAATTGCGGCGCCCCGGTGATCTGATCGGCCTGAACATCGCTTGCGCCAGCCACACTTTGCAGGATGGACTGCAAATCCTGCGAGCCTTCCAGCAGCACATCGGCGTCTGGTCCGAATATCTTGACGGCTAACTGGGCTTTAGTTCCCGTCAGGAGTTCGTCGACGGACATGGCAATGGGCTGGCCGATATTGACCCGAATACCTGGAAAGCTCTCCAGGTCTTCGGATATCGACGCCCGCAGATCATCCGGCGTGAGACCAGCGCGCCACTCCGATCGAGGTTTCAGAGCGACAAAAGCCTCGATACTGTTGACGGGGTCGGCGTGGGCCCCAACTTCGCCGCGACCGATGCGGCTGACAATCGAGTCGATCTCAGGAAAGCGCTCTAAAAGACGGCGCTCCAGCCGTGTCGAGGTCTCCCGTCCTTCTGTCAGCGATATGGACGGCGCCATCGAAACGCGCAGGAGGATATCTCCTTCTTCGAGCGCTGGCGTGAACTCCGAGCCGAGCCGCGAACCCGCAAGGCCGCCAACCAAAAGCAGACCGAGCGCGAGCGCCACTGCGGCGAGCCGCACGCGGACGAAAGACGCCGCCAGAGGCTTGACCAGCTCCGCGATCCTGCCGTCGCCTGACGCCGCTTTCTTTCGCGGCTTGATCAGCCCATAGGCCATGGCCGGGGCAATCAAAGCAGCGTAGATAAGAGAGCCAGTCATAGCGAGCGCTGCTGATGCTGCCAGCGGACGGAACGTCTTGCCTTCGACGCCCTGCAACGAAAAGAGCGGCAGGAAGACAATGATAACAACCGCAACGGCGGCTATCAGTGGCGCGATTACCTCTGCCGTTGCCCGCGCGACCACATCCCGGTCGCTCTCGCCGTTTCGTCGTTCGCGAAACCCCCGATCGGCGTTCTCAGCGATAACAATCGCTCCGTCGACCATCATGCCGATGGCGATAGCCACCCCGCCAAGCGACATGAGATTTGCGCTGATCCCCAGGACACCCATGGCGATGAATGCAAAGCCCACTGAAAACGGGATCGCCAGTACGACGACCAAACTCGGTCGCCAACCACCCAGAAAAATGAAGACCACAACCGCGACCAGCAATGCACCTTGCCAGAGCGCTGTTGTCACGGTCGAGGCGGCTCGTTCAACGAGCGTGCCCTGATCATAGTAGGGCACTGCGCGCACACCGTCTGGCAAGGAAGCGTTGATGGCGGCAAATCGCGCATGCGCCCGTTTGATGACATCGGACGTATTCGTGCCGTAGAGTTTAAGAACAAGCCCGGCGACCGTCTCACCCTCGCCATTGGCTGTCGCGAGCCCTTGTCGCGCTCCCCCGCCAACGCCAACAGTTCCAAGATCGCTGACCCGAACCGTGCGACCGTCAACGGTCTTGACCGGCGTTTCTTCCAAGTCAGAGATCGAGTGCGCCAGGCCGACCCCGCGCACGGTGAATTGCTCTGCACCTATTTCGATAAACTGCGCCCCGGTGGTCTGGTTTGCGCTGTCGAGGGCGCCAATAACATCGGAGACTTGCAAATCGTAAGCAATCAGCAAGTCGGGATTTAGATTGACCTGGTATTGCTTCTCGTACCCGCCCAGTGCGAGGACTTCGGTGACGCCCTCTACTGACTGGAGTGGAAACTTGATCATCCAATCTGCGATTTCTCGAAGCTCGGTCAGATCATACGCACCCGTCTCATCGATGAGGCGAAAGTACATGATGATGCCGAGCCCCGAGGATATAGGCCCCATTTTGGGCGTGCCAAATCCTTCGGGTATTGCTTCGATGGCTTCAGGCAGACGTTCACCGACAACCTGTCGGGCGAAGTAGACATCTGTCCCGTCTTCAAAATAGACGTTTACAATGGACAGGCCGAAATTGGAGACTGATCGGACCTCTTCAACATTGGGAAGACCGGACATGGCGGTTTCGACGGGAAAGGTCACATAACGCTCGACTTCTTCCGGCGAGAGACCTTCCGTTTCGGTAAAGACCTGGACCAAAGACGGCGACGGGTCAGGAAAGGCATCAACGGGTAGAGCGCGGAACGCGAATAGGCCTCCAATAGTCAGTACGAGGGCAGCGATTGCCGCGAGTAGTCGGCCTCCAGCGAGGCGGTACATTAGATTTTGCATTTGTCCGTCCTCTTAATGATCGTGATCGTCGCCGAAAGCGTCTTTTTCGAGTTGAGCCTTCAACGTGAAGGCGCCCTCGGACACGTACGTTTGACCCTCGCTCAGTCCTGAAAGAATGATGGTCTGACTGCCTGCAGTTGATCCCGGTGATACGTTGCGCGCGGTAAATCCGTTATCGACAGGAACAAAGACGCTGGGACGTCCCTCAACCTCGACAATCGCAGCGGCAGGCACGTGCAAACGAGTCTGCCCAGAATCTGTAATGATGTCAGCTGTCACGAACTGGCCAGGTCGCAGAAGCCCATCGGGATTGTCGACAAATGCACGCGCCGTCGCCGTACGAGACGTTTCATCAATGGCTGGAAGCACTGTTGCAATCTCACCTTCGGCGAGCGTTGTGCCGTCCTCGGATTTCAATAGAACCGTTGCCCCTGATTGCACGCGGTCAGCATCTTGTTTGTATACCGCGATGTCCGCCCAGAGAACGCTACCGTCAACGATGGTAAACAAGGGATCGGCGCTTGGATCATCTGCAGAAACTGATGCGCCCAGCGTCGCGACACGCTGAGCAATTACGCCGCTAATGGGTGCTCTCAGCCGCGCATTTACAAGCGCGCCATCTGGCGCATCTGCAAGTGTTGCCAGATCATCGTCCGATACACCAACAGCATGAAGTTTGCTTTCAACGCCTTCTCTGTTGGCGCGCGAGGCAGCCAATGACGCCTGCGCCCTTTGCAGATCAGCCTCAGATGTGATCCGATCAGCGAACAAAGTCTCCTCGCGCTTGAGGGATTGGCGTGCAAGGTCTTCGGTGGTGACTGCTGTCAGATATTCAGCCTTGAGGTTCGCCAGCTCGCGGCTCGCTAAAACCGCAAGGATTGCTCCACGGTCAACCCGATCACCTTCGCCAGCAACAAGACTAGAAATTCGTCCACTGACTTGTGGCGAAACCGCAGCAATACGGTCGGCGTCATAGCGGAGTTCCGCCGGCAAAGATAAAACCTGTCTGAGTGCCGTACGTTCAACTTGGGAAACAACAATACCGGCTTCTGCGGCAGCGTCAGGTGTGAGCATGACAACATCTGCCGTGTTTTCATTGTGGTCTTCCTCCAAAGCCGTCGCAGGTGCGCCATCCTGGAAGTCGCTATCGTTGCAAGCGCCCAGAACGGTGGAGGCCAGCAAGACCGCCAGAATATTTTTTCTGAATGTCATCGGATATCTCCGTCAAATGGGGCGGCACTGATCAATGCACGCAGGCGCAGATCGGCACTTTGCAAGGCCAGGTCTGCATCGATTACAGCAAGTCTTGTTTCCAGAAGCACCGCACGAGCGTTGAGTGTCGTGGTGAGGTCAAATCGACCAATCTGATAGCCGCGCACAGCCGCCCCATAGGCTTCCTCAGCGGCAGGGAGTGCGTCACTTGTCAGGATATCAAGCCGTGTTTGTGCTGCGCGGCGAATAGCAATGGCCGAGCGTTGCTGAGCCATCAGACGTTGCTCGGTTGCAACCCTGCTGAGCGATGCGGCCTGACCTCGAATCGAGACCGCACGGGCAGCGTCGCGACCGCGATCAAAGAGTGGCAATGGTATGCTGACACCTGCTATGAACGCCTCATCGCCGGTTTCTTCAAATCGGCGGAAGCCGGCAGAGACGGTAAGATCAGGGATAGCAGCGCTGCGGGCGAGGTCTCGTTCCGCATTACGGGCACTTATAGCAGCATCTGCTGCATCGAGTGCGGGATGCGAGAGGGTCTCTGTCTCAGCGGCCAGCGTTGGTCTTGTCGGGCTCCTTTGTGGCGTTGCAAAGACGGGCTCAGCACTCCCCCAAAGCAAGGCCAATGAGTAACGCAAACGATCAACATCGGCTTGCGCCGTCGAGACGCTCGCGCGAAGAGCTGCGGCATCGGCCCGTGCCCTCGCGAGCTCAGGTGGTGCCGCGGCCCCCGCATCTACGCGGCGTTCCACAGTGCTGGCCAATGTGTCAGCGAGGCTGGCGCTGTCTTCAGCCAGGTCTCGCAATTGAGCTGCTGCCACGAGTTCGGCATACAAGATGGCAGCTTCGAGTTCTGCTTCGCGAAGAATTGCCGCGCATTGCGCACTAGCAACGGCCTGTCGCGCGCGCGCCGCGCGTTCACTCAGCTGACGCTTTCCGCCGAGCCGGAACGTTTGCTGGAGCGCAAAAGTGGTCTCAGTCTGATTGAATCCAGACAAAGCACCATTACCGGCAAAGTCTTCCAGTTCAATCGATAGGCTTGGATTTAATCGCCTTCCGGCTTGATCAGCTTCTGCGCCTAGCGCGCGTGCTTCAAGTCCCGCAGCCCTCACGGAAGGGGATATCCGTCGAACCTCCCCGAGCACGGAAGTTAGCGAGAGAGGCTCTCCTGGCGTTATCAGTGATACACTTCCAGATTGGGTGCCGCACGGCGAGGCTTCGGCGACCGCAACCATTGTGGTTAGCGCCAGGGCGGTGACCGCGCCCATTGAAAAATATGACATGGTTCAAGGTTCCTCGAATTGATCCTGATGGAGCACGACCGGAAATTCGGCATGCTGTTTCGCCGTGGATCAGGCTCGAGGAGGCCGATAGAGAGGGTCGGGTGACAGAGAGTTGAGATTCTGAGTTGAGGGCAGTCTTTGAGACTGCTCATCGGAATGGGCGATATGCTCAGGAACAAGATCGAGGCGCACGAGATGGTTGTGACACGAGCTGCAGTGATCTCCGTGGTGCTCGCGATCGCTGTCATCTTTTTCTGGTTCGCTGGTCGTCTCTGGGTGATGATCGATTTTGCAAACAGCAGCGGGTGTCGTCTCAGCATGCAAAGCTTCAGCCATTGGTGCGAACAGCACTGCCGACACCACCAAAGCGGCGACGGCAAGCCTGACAGCTGAAAAGAGTCGCGAGCAGATCATTATTCTATATATCAGTCATTATTGGTCGTTTTGTTAATTCAATTCAAAAGCTTTAATTCTTCTCGTGATCATTGCCGATCGTGATCTCAATGTCGTGGCAACGTATCCGCGCACGCTCGCGTCCTTCAACATTTCTTGTGATGAGCCGAGTGCCATCAAGCGTAAGAATGTCCAGCAGAACCAGGGGCTTGGAAACGCCATCGCTGCGTAGCGGAAAATCGTTGTGTGTCATTGTAATTTGGGCATCAGTTGCTGACCATGAGCCGATGCTGTGCAGAGGTCCATCCTTCTTCAGAAACACGGCTACGACACCATCCGACATGAAATGCGTGATCGGCGCTGCCTCGCACGCCCCATCGGCATCACCGCTGGCCCATGCGCCGACAATCGGCGCGGGACGCGTTTCGTCCGCGCTGGCGGCGACCGGCAGCACGATGAACGTGGCGATACTGAAAAGAGCAGGACAGCATTTTGTCATTTTCATGGTATAACCTCTACAGTCGCTGGAGGGTCAAGCGGCTTCTTCGTCACATCGCTTTCATTCGATCATGGGTTTCACTGAGGCAGGCTCCGTGGTCATTCAGGGCCGCCATGACCTGACAGCTGCCGACCTTGCCGCCCGCGCAACTGGAGATCATCCGCTTCAGCTCGCCTTCAAGGGCTTCGAGCTGGTTCAGACGCTTGCGGACATCGGCGAGTTGTTCGCGTGCAATAATGTCAACTGCAGCGCAATCCTTACCCGGCTCCGCTTGCAGTTTGATGAGATCCCGGATTGCCCCCATTGGAAAGCCGAGGTCACGCGCATGGCGTATGAATGAGAGGCGCTGGACCGCGTCGTCACCATAAAGGCGCTGACCGCTCTCGCTTCGATCCGGCTTGCCCATCAGCCCTACTGATTCGTAGTACCGGATGGTTGTGACTTTCACGCCGGCGGCTTTAGAGAGCCGCCCTATTGTCATGGGTTTCATAAAACATCTCTCTAACACTTGCCTCTACAGTCACTGTAGACTGTAGAGTTTAAGAAATCGAGTCGTTTAGGAGACATGAAGCATGGCCAATTGCTGTGAAAACCAAAGCTTCGACGGGGCATCGCCCGCTTATCAGCGGGCCTTAATAGCTGTTATCGCTATCAATGCCGTCATGTTTATTGTCGAAATGACGGCGGGCGTGATGTCAGGGTCACAGGCACTAAAAGCGGATGCCCTGGATTTCGCCGGCGATACGGCAACCTATGGCCTTAGCCTTTTTGTAATTGGAATGAGTCTTCGAACACGGGCTGTTGCCTCACTCATAAAAGGCGCATCTCTTGCCGCCATCGCAGTCGCCGTCCTTGGCATGACGACCTTCAGATTTTTAAACGGCGCGCCACCAGACGCGGGGGCTATGGGCGTTGTTGGCTTACTCGCACTGTCGGCGAACCTTGCGAGCGTACTCATCCTGCTTAGATGGCGGGATGGCGATAGCAATGTCCGTTCTGTCTGGTTGTGCTCGCGCAACGACTCCATCGGGAATATCGGCGTCATCCTCGCCGGCGGACTTGTTGCGCTGACCGGGACAGCGTGGCCAGATCTCATCGTTGCTGTCCTTCTAGCGGGACTGTTCCTGAAATCGGCAAGTGCGATCACTTTGCAGGCATTGCATGAATTGAAAACCGATAGTCATTCGAGTTCTGCCTCGGCTGAGACGGGGTCGTGATCCTGCGTGTTCCTCCCGTATTGCAGGTTCTTGTCTGCGGCGTGATCAGCTGGGGCACGTCCTGTCTCGCGCCCTTTCTCGCCTTTTCTGGTTCGTGGCGCTTGGCGTTTGCCGGCCTGTTCTTAGCGATTGGCGCCATCATACTCGTATTAGCCGTTCGCGCATTTGTTCGCGCGCGGACCACGGTCAATCCGCTTTCGCCGGAAGAGGCGGATACGCTGGTGACGAACGGACTCTACCGGCTTAGCCGAAACCCGATGTACCTCGCCATGGCGTGTTTGCTTGTCGGCGTCGCTTTTTTAATCGGAAATCTTGCAGCATTCATTGGCCCGGTCTTGTTCGTCTTGGTGATGACTGCGCTTCAGATTAAGCCAGAAGAACGCGCGCTTCACTCGAAGTTCGGCGAGGCATTCCTCGTCTATTGTCGGCGCACGCGTCGCTGGATTTAAAGAGGGGGGCTTGCGATGATCAACGCACCGACATGGCTAGAATGGTTGACCTTCGGGCTGTCAGCGTCGGGCGCAGCGGCTATTTTTGCTTTATCAGCGATTTCGGCGCTTCAGCCGAATTTCAAGTTTTTTCCGCCGCCAAGCAAACAAAGCTGGCAACATAGGACATTTCTGGCCCTGTTTAGGCTCTATCTCTATCCGCTCGTCGCGCTAACTATTCTTGTTATAAGGCCTGCAACCGATACTCTTGGATGGGCGCAAATCTTACTCGGCAGCGCGCTGATGATCACCGGTTTCGGGCTCGCTATTCGGATCACGCTCCGGATGGGCTGGCGAAACGCATTTGGCGAAAAACAGGGTCTGATGACGACCGGCTGGTTCGCCTGGAGCCGCAATCCAATTTACGTGACGACATGGATCGGGCTGAGCGGCTGGTCGCTCCTGATCACCGATCCGCGGGTTCTTTTTTTGTTGGCTTTTTGGGCGTTGATGTACCTACTGGCTCCACTAGTTGAGGAGCCCTGGCTGCAGCGGCAATATGGTCAGGCGTATAAAGACTATCAACAATCCACGCCACGCTTCATCGGGGTGTTTTAACGATGTCGACGATTGCGCAGATCTGTCATATCGGCCTCGGTGTTCTAATTTTCATTTTGGGTCTATGGACGTTTTTCAACCCAGAACTCTTGAATTATTACAGTATTCGCATTGACTCTCCTGACGCTCGCATCGCTGCCAGGGCGATTATCGGAGGAGGTGAAATAGGTTTGGGAATGACGCTGATATTCGGCACGCTCCTGGGCATACCTCACCGTGCATTGAACATTATTGCCGCTGTGGTCTTCTTATCGGTTGGAATGGGACGGCTCATCGCAGTGCTTCTGGAGGATGGCGCATTCTTAGGTTGGCAACCCTACAGAGAAGGCTTGATTGAATTGTTTCTTGGTCTGATCGCCGTCGTGGCAGCAACACGCAGCAAGAACCCTTGCGCAAATATCAGCACCTAATTTGTGCAGAGCCATATAGATAGAAAGCGCTCTGCGGTCTTCTTCAAATTTGCGCCTGGGAGTTTCCACTTCGAATGAGAATCTCCCCTAAAAACTCTAATTCAACCAATTAAAGTTTCACGCCTCTGATCAATTTCGATGAGAATAAATACTCGGGTTTTCCAATTATACTGAGAAAAGCGTTCTCATCATTATTAGATAGTTTTGCAAGGTTGGAGGCACGTGAGAATAGCGCGACGTCATATATCGCCCTGAAGGAGGCTTCGGCAGTTTTTTGAAATTGTGTATATAAACTCAGTTTTCCATCATGCCTTCAAGGCAGTCATCGCCATCTGCTCCGATATTGCAGAGGGCGACGATGCGATAGGAGTTATCTCTGCCTCTCTTGACCATAAACGCCACCTCATCGCCGTCGGTAAAGTCAGACAGATCAACATCGCCGAGAATATCAAACCCCATGGTCATCGCGCCCATGCCTACGCCCTCAATGGGGCCGTGTTCAATCGTCAGAAAATCACCCTGCACCCCGACAGACCGTATGACGCCGCGTCCGTGACCGACATCGCCAGACTGGTGATGGGTTCCCTCTTCGTGATCAGCTGATGACAGCGCTGCATGGTTTGCGTGGTCCTGCTGGTCACCGGAATGGCGTTGGTCCTGGCCGCAAGCTGCGAGTACGGATGCCAAAGACAGTGCGATAAATGTTGTGGCCATACGGATCATGCCGTGTCTCCTTTGGGGGTTAATTGTGTGATTGGAACTTTTGTGTGTTCGCGCTTTGCGCTGGCGCCAAAGGCGCGGCCGACCCAGACATAGTAAATCGCCGGAATGACGATCAGGGTCAGCACAAGCGTTGATGTCATGCCGCCGAGCATGGGCAACGCGATGCGTCGCATCACATCTGACCCGAGACCTTCGGTTAGAAAAATCGGGGCGAGGCCCGCAAAGATCGTCGTGACGGTCATCAGTTTCGGCCGTACACGCATGGCCGCGCCTTTGCTGACCGCTTCAAATAGCGCTTCGCGAGATTGAGGGCGTGCTTCGCGCACCTGTCCATCAATATAGAGGAGCATGACGACGGCTGTTTCGACGGCAATCCCGCCAAGGGCGATGAAACCAACAGCGACGGCGACGGATAAGTTATATCCCGCCAGCCAGACGGCCCAGAGCCCGCCGACAAGCCCAAACGGCAAGGACAACATGATCATCGCCGTGCGATCCAGACGCCCGAAATGCAGCATCAACAGCAAGAAGATCAAAGCCACAGCGGCGGGGATTGCGATTTGCAGACGCGCATTGGCTTCCTGCAATTGTTCGTACTGACCGGAATAGGCGATTGCATATCCAGGCGGTAAGGTGACCGCGCTTTCGATGGCGTCGCGGGCATCAGCCACGTAGCCGCCGATATCCCGTCCAGCAATATCGACAAAGACCCAGCCTGTGAGACGCGCATTTTCCGAGCGGATCATGGGCGGGCCTTCAGCAAACCCAATCTCAGCCAGTTCGCCGAGGGGGATATGCGCCCCATCCGGTGTCGGCACGAGGATATCTTCCAGATCGCCAGATGTTTCCCGGAACGGGCGATCATACCGCAGGATGATGTCGTAGCGTTCGCGACCCTCAACGCTTTCAGCGAGTTTCATGCCGCCGAGCGCCGTTTGCACAACAGACTGGAACACCCCCATATCGATATTGCGGCGAGCAAGCTCGGCCCGGTCTGGCGTGATTTCCAGATATTTGCCGCCAAGCACACGATCAGCGAACGCCGAGCGTGTTCCCGCAACACCAGTGACAACGGTTTCAATGTTGCGGGCGATCTGTTCAATCTCGGACAGATTATCACCTGTCACCTTGATGCCAAGCGGTGTGCGAATGCCGGTTGAGACCATGTCCATGCGGATCTTAATTGGATAGCCCCAGGAATTAACGATGCCCGGCATTTGCAGACGATTGTTGAGATCGGTGACAATGTCATCTGCCGTGACGCCCGCACGCCATTCCGATTTTGGTTTCAGGCGAATCCAGGTTTCGATCATGGTGAGTGGTGCGGGATCGGTCGCCGTATCCGCGCGGCCAGCTTTTCCGAAGACGCTTTCCACTTCCGGAACCGTGGAAATAACGCGGTTTGTCTGCCCCAGGATTTCCCGCATCTTGGTAGCCGAGACGCCCGGTAGCGTCGTCGGCATATACAGAAGTTCGCCTTCATAGAGCGCTGGCATGAATTCAGAGCCGAGGCGCTGGGCGGGAATAACCACACTGGCTGTCAGCGCCAGAGCAATCGCGATGGTCATCCATTTGAACCGTAGTGCGAGGTGCAGCACCGGTTTGTAGATCCAGACAAAGAAAGCGTTCAGCGGGTTGGCCTCTTCGCGGCGAAAGGTGCCCCGCATTAAGTAAAGCATCAGCACCGGTACCAGTGTTACCGACAAAATGGCCGCGAACGCCATGGCATACGTTTTTGTAAAGGCGAGCGGGCTGAACAAGCGATAGCTTTCGCCCGTCAGCGCAAAGACCGGCAGAAAGGACACAGTGATGATCAGGAGGGAGAAGAATATTCCGGGTCCAACTTCCTGAGCCGCTTTGATAATGGTCGTTTGCCGCGCCTTTGCATCGGGCTTGGGACCGAGCTCTGCGAGTTTTCGGCTGGCATTCTCTACCAGCACGATTGCCGCATCGACCATGGCGCCGATGGCGATCGCAATGCCGCCGAGCGACATGATATTCGCTGTCACGCCTTGGGCCGACATAATGAGAAACGCGCCCAAAACCCCCAGCGGCAGTGTGATGATGGCGACCAAAGACGAGCGCACGTGCATGAGAAAGATCAGAATCACCAGGGCAACGGCAATCCCTTCTTCAAGGAGTTTCTCCTGGAGGTAGTGAACGGCCCCTTCGATCAGAGGAGCGCGGTTGTACACGGTGACGATCTCGACGCCGTCCGGTAGACCACGTTCAAGCTCGGATAATTTGGCCTCAACGCGATTGATGACATCAAGGGCGTTCTCGCCATCGCGCATGACGATGACGCCGGCGACGGTTTCGCCTTCGCCGCCAAGTTCCGCAATGCCGCGCCGAAGCGCAGGCCCTTCCACGATACGGGCAATATCCGCGAGAGTAACGGGGGTCCCATCCTTTGCGTAGACGACAGTCTGCTCAAGATCGAGGCGGTTTTCGACGTATCCTGACGAGCGGATCACATACTCGCTTTCACCCTGTTCCAGGACCCGTCCCCCGACTTCCCCTGAAGCGGCGCGGACGGCTTCAGATATCCTGCGAATGGGAATATCGTAAGCACGCAAGCGATTGGGATCGATCAGAACCTGATACTCGCGCACAAAGCCGCCCACCGAGGCGACTTCGGCGACGCCGTCGACCCCGGCAAGTTCAAGCTTCAAAAACCAGTCCTGAAGCGAACGCAGTTCGGCAAGGTCGGTGCGACCTGTCTTATCAACCAGCGCATACTGATAAACCCAGCCGACGCCGGTCGCGTCGGGTCCAATCTGGGGCACGGCCCCTGGCGGCAGCTCAGCGCCGAGACGCGACAAGGCTTCGAGTACACGCGAGCGCGCCCAATACTGGTCTACGTCATCTTCAAAAATAACATAGACAAAGCTCGTGCCGAACATGGACTGTCCGCGCACATCCTTGGTTCGCGGCAATCCCAGAAGATTGGTCGACAAGGGATAGGTGACGAGGTCCTCGACGATCTGAGGGCTTTGTCCCGGAAACTCGGTGCGGATAATCACTTGTGTGTCGGTCAGGTCCGGGATGGCGTCGAGCGGCGTGCGCTGCAGCGACATCCAGCCCGCCACGGCAAGCGCTGCGGCAAGCGTCAGAACAATCAGCTGGTTTGAAACAGACCAGGAAATCAGCTTGGCGATACCTGACTTTGCAGGATCGCGTCCGGCAAGGTCGTCAGTGATGTGATCAGTCATCGACATTAGCTCCTATCGGTGTCCGGCATGAGGATCGATGTCTGAGCGTCGCTGGGACGAAACATCCGTTGAGAGACCCGCCATCGGGTCCGGCCATGGAATGATATCGGCGTTGCCGGCGCCATAAGGATTGCGGGGGGTTTCGCCTTCCTGAACCCAGAGGTGTCCGCTGGCTGTTTCCCGAAACAGGGTCAGGCCGGCATCGCTGTAGTGGACCGGCGCACCCTCAAGCAGCCAGGGTTCAAGCGCTGACATCAAACGGGCAAGCTCAGTTGCGAGCGCATCGCCTTCGCGCACGTCTTTGGCGACGCGTAACGCTGATGTCGCGTCTTCGAGTATCGGGACAAGCTGTGTGTTCGCGAACTGCGTTTTCAGGCTATCGCCCAGTTCAAGGGCAGGATCGACGAAATACGGGTCAATCTTGTATTGATCCCTAAGGGCTTCGTGGAAATAGAGCGCCATGTCCGTATAGTGATCGATCTGCGCGAGCGTCGTTGCATCGACGGGCAATTGTGAAAGCGGCGTATCTGGACCTGCAGGCAGGGCCGACGGAACCTCGAATTTGGCAAGTCCTTCTCGCAGGTTGACCTCTGAATCGAGCAGGAACTGCCCACTGGCGACGACCCGGTCGCCTGGCGTAAGCCCGGCCAGGACTTCTGTCCGCCCTTGCGATGTAACGCCGGTGCGGACCGCTCTGCCTGCAAATCGACCGTCGCCCAAAGCGATGACAACGTGTTGCCCGCGTCCATCACGTAAAACCGCCTCGCTCGGAATTGAAAGCCGGTTGGTGTGATCGACATTGAAACGTAAGTCGGCATAGGCGCCAGGGCGCAACGTACCGCTGGAATTATCAACCTCCACGCGCACTTTGGCGGTCCGGGTCTTCGCATCAATTGTCGGGTAGATATAGTCGACTGATCCTTCAGCCTGGGCGTCCGGCGCGCTCGGGAAGCTGAGGTCAACCGGCGCCCCCGTATCGACCAAAGCAAGGTCCTGTTCAGGGATCGAGGCAATGACCCAGACATCGGCATAGGACTGAAGCGTCATGATCGGCGTGCCGGGACGAATATAGTCACCACCGCGCACGGCCAGTTCATCCACAGTGCCACCCGCTTCGGCGTAGACCGGCACGCGCTCGATAACGCTCTGCGTTTCAGTCAATCGCTGAACCGCCGTCTCCTGCATGCCGAGTGAAATCAGGCGCTGGCGCACAGCGGAAATACGCGCCGTGTTCCCGATCGCAACGGAATTTAGATAATCCTTCTGGGCGGCAACAAGGTCAGGTGAGTAGACCCGGTAGAGAAGCTGGCCGCGCCGCACTGTGTCGCCCTCTGCCGTAACGGCGAGGTTTTCGATCCAACCCTCAAGCCGCGCAACTGAGACAGTTTCCAGACGTTCATTCGTCTCCACATTCCCGAACGCGCGCACAGATCGTCCGAAGGAGGCCATCTCAACTTCGGCAAGGCGCACGCCCATCGTCTGGATCATTTCTGACGATACGGCGATGGACCCATCGCCCACAGCCGCATCGGTGTTTGCACTGACAGGGACGAGGTTCATGCCGCATATGGGACACGAACCATCGGGGTCGGTAGCAATGTAGTGCGGATGCATCGGGCATGTGTATTCAGCGGCCTCAGCTTCCGCGCCCGCTGCATGCTCGTGAGTGGCGCTGGTGTGGATTTGGCTATTTGGAGCGCTGTCACACGCGGCAATAAGAGCCGTAGAGGCCAAGAGAAGAAAAAGTTTCTGTTTCATGGTGTCACCAGGAGGGCGTTCATGCGCGCGATCGCAGTGTCGCGGCGCGCCTTTTCTATTGCGATTTCAGATTTGAGGGAGAGAATAGCGATTTCGCCATCAATGATGGGCGAGTAGTCGCCAACACCTGATTCATAAGTGGTCAGCTGAGCCGTCATTTGGTCATCAATGGCGGCGATTTGTCGATTGAGAATACCAATCGCGTCTTCGGCGGCTAGTCGCATGGCCTGATAAGACGCGTATTCAGCAGCGCCCCGCCGCGCTGCGTTCATGCTGCGGCTGCGTGCGGCAGCGCGCTCTGATTGAGCGGCTCGCAATCGCGGCTTTTGTGATCGAGACGCCCAGAGCGGAACCGTGAAGGTCACCA
>CAZOLE010000007.1:0-19822 GCA_964580445.1 uncultured Porphyrobacter sp. | reverse complement strand
GTTTAACCCTAAATATCTTGTGCAGCGCACAATTTGCGCGGTGCTTCTTTGGTTATTTCCTTTGCCCATTCAAGGTAAATATCGCGTTAACCATTTGGCGCGTTTGCAGGGCGCGACAAACCGCCTGCGCGGATAGATCAAAGCCCGTGGACGAAACGTGCCGCGACCCCATTGCGCGAGCCGAACAAGCCTGACAGAAACTTAGCGTGTGACTTACAAGCCTGACGATAGCTGCGTGCGCGCGGTGCTCGGCCCGACCAACACCGGCAAAACGCATCTCGCGATTGAGCGGATGTGCGGGCATTCCAGCGGAATGATGGGCTTTCCCCTGCGCTTGCTGGCGCGCGAGGTCTATGACCGCGTGCGTGCGCTCAAAGGGGACGATGCGGTCGCGCTGATAACGGGCGAGCAACGGATCGAGCCGCCCAATGCGCGCTATTTCTGCTGCACGATGGAGGCGATGGACCGCATGGGGGGCGGCCATGCTTTTGTCGGGATCGACGAAGCGCAAATCGGCGCCGACCTGGAGCGCGGGCATATTTTCACCGACCGCTTGCTGCACGCTCGCGGACGCGAAGAAACGATGATCTTGGGTTCCGCTACACTCGAGCCGATTGTCAAAGCGCTGATCCCCAGCGCGGAAATGGTCGAACGGCCGCGCTTTTCAACGCTAAGCCATGCTGGAACGTGCAAGCTTTCACGATTGCCCCCGCGCAGCGCGGTTGTCGCCTTTTCCGTCGAGCAAGTTTACGCCATGGCCGAGGCTTTGCGCAGGTTTCGCGGCGGCGCGGCCGTCGTCATGGGCGCGCTCTCACCGGAAACTCGCAACAAACAGGTCGAGCTTTTTCAATCTGGTGAGGTGGACTACATCGTTGCCACCGATGCGATTGGCATGGGGCTAAACCTTGACCTGCATCATGTCGCATTCGCAGCTTTGTCCAAGTTTGATGGTCGGAGAAAACGGCGGCTAACCCCGGCTGAGATGGCGCAGATTGCTGGGCGTGCAGGTCGACATCAACGCGATGGCAGCTTCGGCACGCTCACAGGCGGTGGATCGCGGTCCGGCGCGCCGCTGGAATTCAGTGAAGAAGACATCTTCGCTATTGAAGAGCACAAGTTTCAACCACTGACAAAACTCTGTTGGCGTGAGGCCGAACCGCGCTTTGATACGCTGGACGTGCTTGTCGGTGATCTGGAATCGCGCCCGCGTCACGATGTGCTTAAACCCGCACCGCAAGCGATTGATCTAGCAGTGTTGAAACGGCTAGCGAGCGAGCCGCTGGGGCAATCGGTGCACGGGTCTGGAACAGTTAGGCGGTTTTGGGAGGCGTGCTCACTCCCCGACTTTCGTCAATTGGGCGTCGATCCGCATGCGCGCTTTGTCGCGCGGTTATGGGAGGATTTGCGCGAAGGCTATCTCGGTGCAGATTTCGTCGCAGCGCGCATCGCAGAGCTTGACCGCACAGGTGGGGGGATCGACACGTTGCAAGGAAGGATAGCCGCGATCCGATCATGGGCCTATATCTGCCAACGGCCCGACTGGGTGCTAGCGCGTGATGAAATGGCGGCGCGCGCGCGTGCAGTCGAAGCGAAGCTGTCGGATGCGCTGCATGCGCGGCTTACCGAACGCTTTGTCAATCGAAGGACAACAATACTGATGAAATCGCTGGGACAAGATGCAGGCACTTTGCCAGTGACGCTGGAGCCGGATGGGCGCGTCACCGTGGAAGGGGAGCCGATTGGAAGACTCGATGGCTTCCGCTTTGCGGTGGATCCCGATGCGACCTTGGCTGATCGAAAAATGCTCTTGGCTGCTGGTGAAAAAGCGCTTCCCGGCATCCTCGCACAGCGCGCATCATGGCTTTTGGGTGACGGGATTGAAGAGCTTGCCATCGAAGGCGGTAAAATCGTCTGGCAGGAGCGCGCGCTGGCCGAAATTGAGTTCAACGACGAATTTGGCGCACCTCGGCTCAAACTTGCTCGCGAAATTTCGATGCTGGCCGATGGACCGCGGTCAGAATTGGAAGCAGGCTTGGCGGCATGGCTCGAAGCGAAACTTGAACCGCTCGCACCTTTACGCAAACTCGCCGAAGCCGCGCGCGACCCCCAAGCCGGATCAGAAGCACGGGCTTTGTTGATCACTTTGGTTGATGCACGCGGGGTGGTCAGTCGCGAAAATGCCGGTCTCCAGCATTTGCCAAAAGAAATGCGGCCGTTTTTGCGCAAGCTCGGCGTTACATTCGGAGCCCTCGATATATTTGCGCGCGATCTGCTCAAACCTGCGCCGCGCCAATTGCTGCACGCTTTGGGTCTTGATAGGCGCCCGCTGGAACCTGCAATGCTTCCGTTTCTTGCCGAGGCTAAGGCACTGCCCGCTGGCTATCGGCCCGCAGGCAATCAAGCGATTCGGGTCGATCTGGCGGAGAAGATACTGCGCGGCGCGTTCGAAAAGCGTGCGAAGGCGACCGACAAGGCGAGCAAGGAGCGCAATCTCAAATTTCGGCTCGATCTTGCGCTGCCCATATCAATCGGATTGGAAGAGCAAAACGCCACGCGGCTGCTCGGCAGCGCGGGCTTCCGTTTGCAGCGCGCCCGTTGCTTAGCCGAAGGCGCATTCGGACCCGCTGCACCCGATAGTTGGACATGGCGTCCACGCCGTGCCGGCGAGAAAAACGAACGGCCCCATCGCGGTAAACCAGCCCACGGAAAAAAGACCAATTTCAAGGGTAAGTCCGGAGGCAAGCAAAGCAGCAAGCCTAAGGGCAAAAACGGCCCGCGCGACCCCAACAAACCGCGTCAGCGCAAGCCCGACACCGGTCCCGCGCGCGCCAGTGGCGCTTTTGACGGATTGGCCGACCTTCTTGGCGGTTCATGAGAGCAGAAGGTGAGCAAACCCTGCGTTTGGACCGCCTGCTGGTTTATTTGCGGTTCGCTCGCACACGCTCGGCGGCTCGCAAGATGATCGAAGGCCGCGCTTTGCGCCGCAATAGAATTCGTGTCGAGCGCGTTAGCGAAAATGTCGCTATTGGCGATGTATTGACTGTGCCGGTGGGCAAGGATGTGCGCGTGATCGAAGTGTTGGCTCTGCCAGAGCGGCGTGCATCGCCTGCTCTTGCCAAGTCTCATTATCGCGAGCTTGACCGCGCTTGAAAATTCGCCTTAGCAGCGCCAGCACAGCGCCGAAATTGAGTTGAAAGAGGCCCAATGACTTACGTCGTCACTGATGACTGCATCAAATGCAAATACACTGATTGTGTGGAAGTGTGCCCAGTTGATTGCTTTTACGAAGGCGAGAACATGCTGGTCATCAACCCTAGCGAGTGCATTGATTGCGGCGTGTGTGAGCCGGAATGCCCGGCGGAAGCAATTTTGCCCGATACCGAAGATGGTTTGGAAAAGTGGCTTGAGCTTAACACTAAGTTCTCAGCTGAATGGCCCAACATCACTGGCCAGAAAGAACCACCCGCCGATGCGGACGATCACAAAGGTGTGAAAGGCAAGTTTGAAAAGTACTTCAGCGAGGCCCCCGGCGAAGGCGATTAAGTGCGTAGTGTGGTTCGTAAGTAGAGCCTGGATTAGTCCGTTTTTGAAACCCATTTTCTGTGAGTTAGATGCAATCGGACCACTGACTCGCAATATCGTTGCAAATGTGTTATATAATATCGCATTCGCGCTGACAAAGAACGGCGCTGCACACTATAACAACTTAGGGCGTCCATTCAGCACCAACAATTTAGACGATTGAGAAACGGCCCTTGCTTGCAAAGCGCAGATGCAAAGGCCGCAGAACAGTACGTCTGTTGTCTGGTGTTGACTCGCCCATTTGAAAGGAACTCGCATGGCTAGCAAAGCCCCCATCTTCACAGTCGGAGATTATGTTGTTTACCCCAAGCACGGGGTTGGCCGCGTTATCGAACTGCAAAACGATGAGATCGCTGGCATGCAGCTCGAGCTGTATGTGCTACGGTTTGAGAAAGAGCGCATGACGTTGCGGGTTCCCTTTAACAAGGTTGAATCGATCGGCATGCGCAAATTGTCTTCAGACAAGACGCTCAAAGACGCGATGGAAACGCTCAAAGGTAAGCCCAAGGTGAAGCGCACCATGTGGTCGCGCCGCGCGCAGGAATATGAAGCGAAGATCAACTCCGGCGACCTAGTTTCGATTGCCGAAGTGACCCGCGATCTGTTCCGCCCAGATGATCAGCCTGAACAAAGCTATTCTGAGCGTCAGATTTTCGAAGCGGCCTCCAGCCGTCTCGCTCGCGAACTCGCGGCGATGGAAGAGACCGATGAACCAGCCGCTCTTGAGAAAATTCTCGACGTGCTACGCGAACACGCTCCGCAATATTATGAGAACACCGAAGAGAGTTAAGCGGCTCTTTTCATCTCACCAAAATCAAGGGCTGCCCTCAACGGGTGGCCCTTTTTTATTCTGGAGGGCGCGCGCTTGAATTGTGAGACTTACTGTATTATATCAACAATACAGTTTGACTTGATGGAGAGAAGCCCATGACGCGATCCCGGTTAAAAGCTCTGTTTTCGATTCCATTCCTAGCCGTCGGCTTATCGGTTGCAGCATGCGGTAGTGATGGGACAATCAACGGGATCGAAGGTGTTCCGCTGGCTGAGCTTGACCAGAGCGGCGATCCGCCGACCGAATTGGTCTTGGCTGGCGCAAGCAGTGTTATTGTTACCGAAGGTGAAACGCTGACCATCACTGTCGAGGGCGATGATGACGCTGTGGACGCGCTACGCTTTGTACGCGACGGCGATATGCTCGGGATTACAGAGGAAGATGACAGTTGGGGTGAATGGGACGAAGCAACCGTCCGCGTCACCATGCCTGCGCCCGAGGACCTTGTTGTTGGCGGTAGCGGCTCGATTGAAGCGGCTACGTTAGCCAAGGACGCAGAATTGGTCGTTGGCGGATCGGGCAGCATCGCAATCACTGCGATCGCAAGCGACACCCTCGAAGTCGTTATTGGCGGTTCGGGCAGCATCAAAGGTGGCGGAAGTGTCAAAACGCTGAATGTGTCGATAGGCGGTTCGGGCAGCGCCAGTCTTGGCAAACTCAAAGCTGACGAAGCCGATATCTCTATTGGCGGATCAGGCAGCGTGAAGCTGCAATCGGATGGCAAAGTAAACGCCTCAATCGGTGGCTCTGGCAGCGTGAAAGTCGAAGGAGATGCGGAATGCAATGAGCAATCCTTTGGTTCCGGTTCGCTGACTTGTACTCCCGGCGCTAAATCAGCGGAGTCGTAGACAAACCGAATGGCCCACCAGTAGCGCGAACGAAAACCCGCTCCATCCAAGGCGTCTCGTACACAGGATGCCGCAGATATAGCCAATGGGGAGTGATCCTTCGCCCTGCGTGCTTGCTATCCCAACCCCATAGCGCGACAATACCCGACATGCGCATTGCCTCCGCCTTGCTCGCCCTTAGCTCCTCATTCCTCTTGTCCGGTTGCCTCGCCCGAGCGGCCGCCGATGTGGTCACCGCGCCGGTAAAGATCGGCAGCAAAGCGGTTGATCTTGCCACGACCAGCCAATCAGAGGCCGATGAGAACCGCGGGCGCGAAATTCGTCGGCGTGAGGAAAGATTGGGCAAGCTTGAGCGCCAATATGAAAAAGAACGCGAGGATTGCGAAGACGGCGACCGGGGTGCCTGCGAAGAAGCGCGCGAAATCTATGCAGAGATTCAAGAGATCTTGCCAACTATACCGGTTGACCCCGAAGACGATTAGCCCTGCGGGGTTGCAGCCCGGCGCAAGCGATCGTTGATCGCCCGCCCCACACCTTCATTCGGAATGGGCGCTACCGCAATGCGGGGCTTGTCCGAGGCTGCGGCTTGATGGAGCGCATCATAAAGCCGTGCCGCCGCTTCACTTAAGACGCCGTCAGCCGAGAGGTTGTAGTCATACCCCGTCGCGCGTCCCGAAGCGCGAATTCCGATAAAGAACTCATCCGGCGCGGCATTCCAAGCGTTCAGACGCATAGGCTTTCCCGGCGAATAGTGGCTCGCAAGCTGGCCGGGCGCTTCAACGCCCGACTTTGCCCCGGCACTGGCGCCATCCATCCCCACATCGAAAAAGTGCATGTGCAAAGCATCGAGATCGACCGGGCCGGGGCGCAGTTCTTCCCACCGTCCCGCCTCGCGTATAGCCAAAATGTTCGATTCCACCCCTTGCTCGCATGGCCCTGCGTCGAGCACGAGATCAATCCGCCCATCGAGTGATGCGAGGACATGGCTTGCGCTCGTTGGGCTGATAAACCCGCTGCGATTGGCAGACGGCGCTGCGAGCGGAAAATCGATCCTGCCCAGCAATTGGCGCATTACCGGATGCGCGGGTGCACGCAGAGCCACAGTATCCAACCCAGCCGTCACAGCTGGAGCCAAGTTGGCTCCCGACTTCTTGGGAACAACCACCGTCAATGGCCCCGGCCATTTAGCGTCGGTGGCCATGACCGCATGATTGCTCCACTCAGCATAGAGCCTAGCCTGTTCAGCATCGCGCACATGCACGATCAGCGGATTAAAATCCGGGCGGCCCTTCGCGGTATAGATCTTCGCCACGGCATCAGCGCTGTCTGCGCGCGCCGCCAGCCCGTAAACCGTCTCTGTCGGCACCGCGACAAGCCCGCCACCCTCAAGAATATCCGCAGCGCGGGCGATTCCCTCGGCATCAGCCAACACCACTTCCGTAACGGATTTGTCGCTCATAGGATGTGCGCTATATGCTCTTGCAACCAGTGCCAAGTGGCACGCGTATCTTCAGCGCCTTAGCCAATCACCTAATGGGATGAAAAGCCTGTGACACCCTATACTCCCCCTACCGAAGACCAGTTGCTCGCGATCCGCGTGAATGCCGGGATCGAAGAGATCGCTGCCTCTGAGAAATTCGCCCACGCCGAGGCCGATCTGGTCGAGGCAATTGTCGAAGGTGTCGGCCAATTCGCCGCCGGAGAGTTTGCTCCGCTTAACCGTGTGGGTGATTTAGAGGGCGCGAAGCTCGAAAACGGCGTGGTGCGCCTGCCGGACGGGTTCAAAGCAGCCTATGATGCCTATGTCGAGCAAGGTTGGAACGCGATCGCCTCACCCGAGGAGTTTGGCGGGCAAGGCCTACCCTTCACGCTAAGCTGTAACGTGCTTGAGAACCTCGGCACGGCGAATATGGCCTTTAACCTGCTGCCGATGCTGTCTGTGGGTGCGATTGAAGCGCTTGAGCATCACGGAAGTAAGGATCAACAATCCAAATATCTCCCCGACCTGGTCAGCGGCAAATGGTCGGGCACCATGAATTTAACCGAACCCGCTGCGGGCAGCGATGTTGGTGCGCTTCGCTCCACCGCGGTTCCGATTGAAGACGGTGAGCATGCGGGCAAATACCTAATCACCGGCCAGAAGATTTATATCACCTGGGGCGAGCATGAGTTGGCCGAAAATATCATCCATTTGGTTCTGGCGCGCTTACCCGATGCGCCAGAGAGCTCGCGCGGTATCTCGCTCTTCCTCGTGCCCAAATATCACGTCAACGAAGACGGTTCTCTGGGCAATCGTAATGACTTGCGTTGTGTGAGCCTAGAACACAAGCTGGGTATCAACGCCTCGCCCACTTGCGTGATGTCATACGGCGATAACGACGAATGCATCGGAGAGCTGGTCGGGGAACCCAATCGCGGGCTGATGGCGATGTTCACGATGATGAACAATGCGCGGATCAATGTCGGCAACCAAGGAAATCAAATTGCCGAACGCGCGACGCAGCAGGCGATGGCCTATGCGATGGACCGTGTTCAGTCGGCGCGAGCGGGATCGCCGGATAAGAACCCCGTGGCCATTATCGAGCATCCCGATGTCAGGCGAATGTTGCTGAGGATGAAAGCGATGACGGAAGCTGTACGCGCCCTGCTCTATCATTGCGCGGGGCAAGTTGATCGCGGCAATCTTGGCGATGAGGATGCGCAGCACCGCGCCGATATTCTTGTACCTTTGGTGAAAGCATGGGGCACCGATGTCGGGGTCGAAGTGTCTGGCATCGGAATTCAGATCCATGGAGGCATGGGTTTTGTTGAGGAAACCGGCGCAGCCCAGCACTGGCGCGATTCGCGCATTGCACCAATCTATGAAGGGACCAACGGCATTCAGGCCGCTGATCTTGTTACCCGCAAGCTGGGTCTGGATGGCGGCGAGGCGATGATTGCGCTGTTTAATGAGATTGTACGCGATGCAGCGGATGAAGCGAATTTGGCGGCTCTGGCGGCGGAGTGCGTTGGGATTGCACTCTGGATGCGCGACGATGCGAGTTTGGATGATCGGCTTGCCGGCAGCGTCCCCTTTTGCACAATGGCTGCGGTCGCGGTCGCGGGTTGGCAGTTGATGAAACAAGCCCAAGCGGTCGCATCGGGCGCTGCGCCTTCATTGACTGAGAGCAAGCCGGTTACGGTGCGCTTCTTCCTCGACCGGATCGTGCCTGAAGCCATGGGTCTCAAAGCGGGAGCAACCGCCGGTGCAGACTTGCTTTACGCGCTACCGGCTGAGAAACTCGCAAGCTAAGCGGTGATTGCAAGTTGCGCCGCGCAACTTTGAGGGGGCGATGAGCGACAACAGCGAAGCATTGGCCCGAATTGCAGCGGCACTGGATCGGCTTGCCCCGCCCCCAGCCGAACCGCTCGACTGGAACGCCGCACCGGCTCATGTTTGGTCAGACAAAGGCGCTCGCGCAGTCGCGGACACTGATGCTTTGCCGCTTTCCACTTTGCGCGGCATCGACACGGCCAAGACAGCTGTTATCTCAAACCTTACGCGCTTGAGCCAAGGCGGAGCCGCGCATGATATGTTGCTGTGGGGTGCGCGTGGCATGGGCAAATCAGCCCTTATCAGAGCCGCTGTTGCCGATATTCAGCATTCCGACCCACAAAGTCTCGGCCTAGTTCAGCTTAGCCCCGATGGCCTCGGATCAACGGCGCTGCTAATCGAGGCCCTTGCCGCCCAACCGCGACCCATGCTGATCTTTCTTGACGATCTCGGATTTGCAGCGGGCCAGAAGCAAGACAGTTTGGCGCTGCGCAGCCTGCTTGATGGCGGAGTGATCTCGCGACCGGCGCATATCCGTCTCGCTGTCACCTCCAACCATCGGGGTATCGTGGTGCGAGACGCGCCCAATGGTGAGGTGCTTCACGAACGCGATGAACGCGATGATGCGCTGGCGCTTGCAGACAGGTTCGGTTTGAAGCTGGCCTTTCACCCCTGCGACCGCGACACCTATCTCGATATCTTGAGCGCCTACACAGAGCCTTTGGGCCTCGCATTCGATCACGTAGAGGCGCTGGCTTGGGTCATCACCCAAGGCAATCGGTCAGGGCGCACCGCCTATCAATTCGCAGTCGAGCTTGCCGGACGTGCGGGCAAAACGCTTTAAACGCGCTTCATTCTCCGCCAGGTTGTGAGCGCAGATATTCCTCTTCAAACACGGCCTGCGGATCTTTTAGTTCCTTTTGAGGGGGAAGCGCGTCCTCTACCAGCTCAGTGATCCCCGCACCCGGCGACGATTTAGGCGCTAGCGTCCGCCAGATAATCCCAGCTGTATCGTCAGAAACCAGCAAGGAACCATCACCAGCCCACTCAACCCAGGTTGGGCGGCCTTTGGTCGTCCCATCATCGTTGAGAAAACCCGTCAAAACTGGGATCGGCTTGCCCGTTGGGTTGCCGCGCTCATCAAAAGCAACATAAACAACATCATAACCCGAAGGCGGCTTGCGATTCCACGATCCGTGCCGCGCGATAAACGCCCCGCTCGCCAGTTTCGGGCCCATTCGGTGACCCTCCGCAGTGAAAACCAGCCCTAGCCCCGCTACGTGCGGCCCCAATGCGTAGTCGGGATTGCGCGTATAACTATCGAGGAAGCGCGGCATGGGTGCATCGACCCGGCGATCGAAATTGCTGCGGAAATAGATCCACGGCCAACCATAATGCGCACCCAATGGGACGCTGGCAAGGTAGTCGGGCACGAGGTCAGAGCCCAGCATGTCGCGCTCATTGACGGTCGTCCAAAGACTGCCGGTCCACGGGCTAAAATCAAGCCCATTGGGATTGCGCAGACCTTGTGCAAAAGGACGCTGGCGCTTGGTCTCTAAGTTGTACTCCCAGATCATCGCGCGGCCCTCTTCGACCTCCATGCCTTCCTCGCCGATATTGCTAACCGACCCGACAGCTACATACATCCGATCGCCATCGGGATGGACTTCAAGATTGCGCATCCAGTGCCCCCCACCCGGGGCTAAGTCCATGATTTTTTTGGGTTTAGAAGTGACTTCCTCACTTCCCAACTCATAAGGGAACGCGAGAACCGCGTTGTGATTGGCAACATAGAGCGTTCCGTCGTGCCAGCCCATTCCGGAAGGTGAATCCAACCCCTCAGTCAAAAGTGTTTTCTTCACTTCAGCGACGCCATCGCCGTTCGCATCACGCAGCAAGACAACCTCATTGGCCGACTCGCCGGAAGCCCCCGCTTCACCGAGGAGATAGTCCGCGACCCAGCCTTTGATCGTGCCAAAGAATCCGCCATCTTCATCCCCCTTCGCTGGCGCGCGCGTAAGCGTGACCAGCACATCGCCATTAGGCAGCGCATAAAGCACGCGTGGATGGTCCAACCCGTCGGCAAAACGATTAACGTTTAGCCCTTCGGCGGCTTCCGGCAAATCGCCGTCTTCCCAACCCACGGGCTTTGCGATCTGAACCGTAGGAAAGCTCTCCGAACTGGGTTCGGCAAGCGTCGGATCGGTACCGGCAACCTCGTCCACTGAAAGCTCAGCGGGCGTGCCGCGCGATAGGAAATACAGCGCGATGCCCCCGACCACGAGGAGGACAACAAACACGATTGCGATTTTTCGGATGATAGCCATGCTTTGGCAGATAGAACGCAAGGCCGCTTGCGGCAACACACCTATATCGGCAAAGCGCATAGGCTATGTTTGATTTTAAACCCGATGACGCACTCGATGCACCTGAACGCTATCGCCAATTGGTTGACGCCGCCGATGCCCTTACTGCTGGCGAGAGCGACGCGGTGGCCAACATGGCTAACGTCGCGGCGCTATTGTGGGAGTATATCCCGCATCTGAATTGGGCGGGCTTTTACCGCGCAGGCGAAAGCAAAAGCGGGGCGGATGAATTGGTGCTTGGCCCGTTTGTCGGACGCCCCGCCTGCATTCGCATCTCGATTGGCCAAGGTGTGTGTGGAGAAGCGGCAAAAACACTAAAAACTCAAAAGGTTGACGATGTTCACGCCTTTCCAGGGCATATTGCTTGCGACGCAGCCAGTCAGTCCGAATTGGTGGTGCCAGTGATCCGCGACGGTGAACTCATCGCCGTGATTGACCTCGACAGTCCAAACCCGGCGCGCTTCTCCGTCGAGGACGTTGAAGGGGTCGAAGCGCTGGCGCAGCTGCTGAGCAACCGGATCTGAACGAAACCAATGTTTGCGCTCTACATCGCCCCGATCTGAGACAATGGCGCTGCAACGTTTGTCGATAGGGTCAGGCCAGTGGTAAACCTCTTGGTAACCAAAGAGAACGTCCAGTGACGCGATTCGAGCGTCCAAACGCGGGGAATGTAAATGCCAACCAATCGCACCACACTTCGGATTACGCTTTGCGCAGCAAGCGCGCTGGCAGTAGCTTTACCAGCGGCCGCCCAAGCCCAAACGGTGCTTCGCGCTCCGGCACAGATCGGCGCCACTCAAGTTGACACACTGCCACCTGCTCCGTTGCCAACAATCGGCGGGACTCAGGCTCCACATTCACCCGCTGCTACCAGCCCTGGCTTCACCGAAGAGCGGACAATTGGTCCTGACGGCGTCGAAACGATTACTCGCACACGCGTGATCCATCGTTCGACCCCAGTGCAGCATGGCGGCTATCCCACAACTGGCTATCCAGTCTTACGCGCCGCACCATCGGTTTATAGCCGAGAACAATGGCTCGACGAATGCCGTCGCCGCATTAAAGGCCTTAATCGTGATGAGCGTGCCACCATCTTGGGTGGACTGCTCGGCGCAGTAGCTGGCGGTGCAATCGGCAATCGTGTCGGTGGGAACGGCAATCGCTTGGCCGGCACCCTGATCGGAGCAGGCGCTGGTGGATTGGCTGGAACTGCAATCGGTTCGGCAATTGACAATGGTAACGCTAATCGCGCTGCGACTGACGAGTGCGAATCAACACTCGACCAGTATTTGAGCCAAGGCGGAGCGGTTCGTTCGATCCCACAAGGTTATCCAGTCACTCCTGCCCACCCACAAAGTTTTGGCCATGCTGGTTGCGGCTGTCAGCAGCAACAAGTGACCTTCATTCCCATACAAACCACACAGCGTCAGCGCGTGATTGTCCGCGAGCGGATCACTGAAGAGTTGGTTCCGGGCGATCGGTTCATCCCGCCAGCACCGCTTCCACCAGCACCTTTGCCGCGTCCGCTTCCTTCACCGAAGTTGATCAAACAATAAGCGAAGTGGTGGGTCGCAAGGCCCGCGCATCACAAAAAGTTGCGCCGCGCGACTTCGGTCGGGCGGCGCTTCTCTTATCTGCCTGTTATTTTTGAGCAGAAAACCCGTGGTTCGAGCGACTTTACAGTGACTTAGAACTCACCGCCGGTCAAACGCTGACAGACCAGATCAAGCTGATCGAGCGTCTTATACTGGATCGTGATCGCGCCCGTGCTGGGGTCTGTGTCCGTCTTGATCTGAACTTTCAGGCCCAGCATATCTTCCAGATGGTTCTGAACCGCTAAAATATCGGCGTTCTCGCTCTGCACGGGCACAGGCTTGGCTGTGGCTGTGCCGCCGCCGCTCGCCTGCCGCGCGAGCTTTTCAACGTCGCGAACCGACAGATTGTCATTCACCGCACGCCGCGCGAGTGCGGCTGCGTCATCCTGACCAATTAGCGCGCGAGCATGACCCATTGAAAGCTCCCCACCTTCAACAAGATCAAGCACGCTTGCAGGTAGATTGAGTAAGCGCTGGATATTGGCGACGTGGCTCCGCGATTTCTCAACCATCCGCGCTATTTCTGCCTGAGTCATCCCTTCATCATCGGAGAGCTTTTGGTAGGCGCGCGCCTCTTCGACGGGGTTCAAATCTTCACGCTGAAGGTTTTCAATCAACGCAAGCGCCATCACTTCTCGATCACTCAACTCGCGAACGATGGCTGGAATCTCATGCAGCCGCGCTTTTTGCGCCGCGCGCCAGCGTCTTTCGCCCGCAACCAACTGATATCGGCCACTTTTCCCTGGGCGGACGATAATCGGTTGAATGACTCCACGCGTCGCAATCGACGCCGCCAGCTCCTCGAGTGCACTTTCATCAAAGCGCTTGCGAGGGTTGCCGGGAAGCGGGTCAATCTTGGCAACACTCAGTGATCTAAGTGGCGATTCTGGTGCATCCGCATGCACCGCAACGACGCCTTGCGATTCCGCGCCAGCGCTCCTCGCAGCGTTCACCAGTGGCTCCTCACGCTTGGTCTCACCCATCAGGGCCCCAAGCCCTTTCCCGAGCTTCTTCTTACGCTCAACCGGTTTGCGCGTAGGCACAGTAGTTTTTTCCAGGCTTGCCTTAGTCTTACTCATGCTGCGCGCCTTTCTGCGGGAAACCGCCCAATTAGTTCGCGAGCCAAGGCCATATACGCCTGGCTTCCTTGACAATGCTGATCATAAACCAGCGCGGGCAATCCATGGCTCGGAGCCTCAGAAAGTCGAACATTGCGAGGGATCACGGTATCAAACACCAAATTTCCAAGGCATTCGCGCACATCATCCGAAACTTGATCGGTCAATCGGTTGCGGCGGTCAAACATAGTCAATGCCACGCCGATTATGTCTAAATCGGGATTGAAGCGCTCTTGAATGCGTTCGACTGTCTGAAGCAGCTGACTCAAGCCTTCCAAGGCAAAGAACTCACATTGCAGCGGGACCAACAATGTGTCCGCCGCACACAAGGCGTTAAGCGTCAAAAGACCCAGTGAAGGGGGGCAATCAATCAGGCACAATTCATGGCCCTGATGCGCTTTGAACGCATTGCTGAGCCGTGCAGTGCGTTCTTCGACATTCACCAACTCAACTTCGGCCCCACTCAAATCCACGGTTGCCGGCAAGATGTCCAAACCCGGAATGTTGGTTTCAACCACCGCGTCAGAAATCGGGATTTGATCCACAAGCACGTCGTAAGTCGATAGGTCGCGATCCTCAGCTGGAACGCCCAATCCTGTAGACGCATTGCCCTGGGGGTCGAGATCAACAAGGAGGGTTTTCCAGCCCGTCGCTGCCATAGCCGTGCCAATATTGATCGCGCTGGTGGTCTTACCCACCCCACCCTTTTGATTGGCAATGGCAATTGTCAGCATCAAGCTTTTCCCTTCCAAGTGTGCCACCTAGAGCATTCTTCACCTTAGGAGCTCACGATGATCCCTGCGTCACGATCGGTCAATGAGTGTTTCACGTGAAACAGTTTCCGAATCGGAACTTTGAGTTCCGCCAGTTCGTGCGATGCTGAACGCCCTTTGGGCAAGATGTAGCGTGTCGCCTTTGTGGAGAAGGGTGCGGATAAACTTAGGAGTTTTTTGAGTGGAGCAAAGGCGCGTGCCGAAATAACACCCACCGGGAAAGGCTCAATTCGCTCCAATCGTTGGCCCAAAACTTCGCATTGCGCCAACCCAAGCTCCTTAGCGCAGTGACTAAGAAATTCCACGCGCCGCCCGCGCGATTCAACAAGACACACCCGCCAATCAGGACACAGCGCCGCAATAATCAGGCCAGGGAAACCCGCTCCAGTACCTAGATCAAGCCAAGGTGACTTCGGTGTTTCACGTGAAACATACTCCAGCAATTGCGCACTGTCGGCAAAATGACGCTGCCATAGCTGAGCTTCGGATGGCTTGCTGATAAGATTTTGCCGCTGGTTCTCTTCAAGCAAGAGTGTTGCAACGCGCTCCAAGCGCGCCATCGCCGCATCGTCTGCCCAACGCGCAACATAGTCACGGGCCTGTGCTTCAGTTTCGATGAGTGTAACGTCTGTCACACTCAAGCAGCGTTCTGTGCTTGTGAATGATGGCGCCGCGCATGGACCAAAAGGGCCGCAAGTGCTGCGGGAGTTACACCCGACACCCTTCCTGCCACAGCTAAAGTCGCCGGAGCTGCTTTAGAGAGACGCTCAATCATTTCATTCGAGAGACCGGGGACCAAGTGGTATGGAAAGTCACTGGGTAGCGGTAGCTCCTGACTTGCCCGAAGGTCGCGTAGTTCTGCTTCTTGTCGTGCAAGGTACGGCGCGTAGGCCGCGTCTTCTGCCATCTCCTGCGCCAACAAGGGATCGCGATCCAAGGCATCGCCGAACCACGGCGCAAGCTCTTCAAGCTCAACGCCCACGTGACGAACCCATTCAGAAAGAGGTTTCAACCCACCATCGCGCCGGATTGGAAGATTGTGATCGGCCAACTCACGCGCATGGACTTTGCGCGCAAACACTTCATCCAAGTCGCTTCGTTGCTCTTCGCGGTGCTCAAACCATTGCCGTCGCTCTTCACCAACGCACCCTGCTTCCAAACCAAGCGGAGTAAGGCGGGTGCTCGCATTGTTGGCACGCAAACGAAGGCGATACTCTGCTCGCGACGTCAACATACGATAAGGCTCACTCACGCCTTGCAAAGTGAGGTCGTCGATCATCACAGCGATATAGGAATTGGCACGGTCGAGCTTGGGTGCTGTCATGTCCAACGCGGCAGCCGCAGCTTCAAAGCCAGCCACCATTCCTTGCGCCGCCGCTTCTTCGTAACCAGTTGTACCGTTAATTTGCCCCGCACAATACAGGCCTGGGACTACACGAAGCTGCAAGTCCGAGGTCAGTGCGCGTGGATCGATGTGATCGTATTCCACCGCATAACCCGGCTCGACAATCTCAACCGACTCAAGTCCAGCCATCGCCCGAACCATGGTTTCCTGCACATCTACCGGCAAAGAGGTGCTGATCCCATTGGGATAGATCAAGTGGGTGGATAGGCCTTCTGGCTCAAGAAAGACCTGATGCCCATCACGATCGCCGAAGCGGTGAATTTTGTCTTCAATCGAAGGACAATAGCGCGGTCCCGCGGCATCGATAGCTCCAGAGAAGAGTGGTGAACGATGCAGGTTGGCACGGATCGCATCATGCGATGCCTCCGTTGTACGCGTGATCGCGCAGAAAACTTGTGGGTTAGCGCGCGTCTTGGTCAGCGCAGACATCGTCCACGCTTCATCATCGGAAGGCTGTTCGGGCAACTTGGCCCAGTCAATCGTCCGCCCATCAAGCCGTGGCGGCGTCCCAGTCTTGAGCCGCGCCATCGGCAGGTCTGCGCCGCGCAACTGCTCCGCTAGACGCTTCGCTGCGTTCTCTCCAATGCGTCCACCTTCAAAGCGCTCTTCCCCGCGAAAAAGCACCCCACCAAGGAAAGTACCGGTGCACAGGACAACGCGACCCGCATGAAGCTGTGTCCCATCAGCCAACTCTAATCCTGCGACCACGCCACCTTCGAGCCGAAGCGCTGCCGCTTCTCCTTCGATGATCTGCAAATTCTCTTGGTTCGCGACGATCTGCTGCACTTTGGCTTTGAATAGTTTTCGGTCAGCTTGAACGCGCGGACCCCAAACTGCGCTCCCTTTCGAGCGATTGAGCATCCGGTAATGGACAGCACCCGCATCCGCAGCACAGCCTAGTACGCCGTCGAGCGCATCGACCTCACGCACCAAGTGCCCCTTACCTAGACCGCCAATCGCTGGATTGCAGCTCATCGCGCCAATGGCTTGTGTGTCAAAAGTCACCAATCCGGTGCGCGCACCCATCCGCGCAGAAGCGCAAGCAGCTTCTACACCAGCATGGCCACCGCCGATCACAAGGACATCAAACACGTGCATGTCCCGTCAGATAGGTGCTGCACTCCCCGGCGTCAAAGCTGTTTCACGTGGAACACTTGCCGTTTGCGCTATTTCCCAATGCAAAAGCGCCCAAACAACGCATCGAGCATATCCTCAGTGGTGGCGCGCCCCGTCAAAGCATCAAATGCCAACCGCGCGCGGCGCAACTCTTCACCAATCAAGAGCAGATCAGACAGACCCCTTGCCTGATCCAATGCAGACGCTGCTTCTTCGACTTGGCTCTGTTGGCGCGCATTGAGCGCCGCCTGTCCCGGTTTGGGCAGCTGCTTAAGAGCGACAGCAACAAGCGCGTGTTTGAGATCCGCAATTCCATCGCCGGTTAGTGCGGACACCTCGTGACAATCAACACCCTTCACAGCAAAGTCACTCGCATCCTTGCGCGGTGCAACTTCCCAAGCCAACGAAGGCCCCTCCCCCTCTGGCCCAAGCCACAACACAATATCAGCCCGGTCAAATTGCTCTTTTGCACGTTCAATCCCGATTTCCTCAATCCCATCTGACGCTGCATCACGAAGTCCAGCTGTGTCGACAAAGGTGAACGGGACTGCGCCAATGGCAACGCTGCGTTCAATCACATCACGCGTTGTTCCAGCTACCGGTGAGGTGATCGCAGCTTCGCTTTCGACCAAAGTGTTGAACAAGGTCGACTTGCCCGAATTGGGTGGACCAGCAAGAACCACACGGAATCCCTCTTTCAGAGCTTCTGAGCGTGGCCGTGTAAGCCAATCACTAAGTTCGCCGTGTAGAGCAACCAGACTGGCCACAAAACTCTCCGGCAAGTCCTGAACGTCGTCTTCGTCTGAAAAATCAAGCGCCGCCTCCAACTGTGCAGAGATATGCAGCAAGCGTTGGCGCCAATCTTCAACCGCGGATGAGAGAGCGCCGCTCGCATTGGCCATCGCTGCGCTTCGTTGAAGTTCGGTTTCAGCCGACAAAAGATCAGCCAAACCCTCGGCTTCAGCAAGGTCCAAACGCCCATTGGCGAAGGCACGCCGTGTGAACTCACCTGGCTCCGCGCGCCGCAACCCTTCAACGTCGCTCAGAGCTTGCTCCACCGCGTTTAAGACAGCCCGGCCACCATGACAGTGGAACTCGGCCAGATCTTCGCCAGTGGCCGTCTTTGGGCCCGGAAACCACAAGACCAACGCCTCATCGAGCACAATCCCGCTCGAATCACGCAATTTGGCAAGAGCTGCGCGGCGCGGCTCAAAATCACGACGACACAGAGCCCGCAAAGCCGATGAAGCATCGGGACCACTCACACGGATGACCCCAATGGCCGCAGGTGGACTTCCGCTGGAAACCGCAAAGATCGTCAGATTATTGCTCATCAAAGCCAATCAAGTGAGGAAGTGTCCTTTTACTCGTCATCTCCGCCCGACTTAGGCTTGGATGATGAGCCGGTCGAGCCGGCACGCATCCCGCTTTCAACGAAGTTTTGGAAAAGTTTTAGACCCGCTTGCCCCATCGGCGCGAGCGCGGAGGCATATTGCTTGAGTTGGTCGGGGTTGCTGACCCCTTGCATGGCTTTGGCGATATTATCGACATAAATACTGTTGGCCTCGCTCACATCGGGCAGACCCAAGAAGCTGCGCGCTTCCTCGGGAGTGCACTCAATCTCAATATTGATCTTCATAGCAAGCATGCTCCTTAGCCGACGCTGGTTTCACTGTTTGTGTGAAGCGCCGTAATGCTGAAAGCAAGCTAAAGCCCAAGTTGGACGCTGCGCCTTTAGTTCAAGGTCGCAAAATTCAGTATGATCCGGCGCACTTGAGGGTCAAGCGCTGCGGGAAGATCTTCTTCCAGAGCCTCGTGTCGTTTCTCAACGTTCTGGGAAATCGCAATGCGTCGCATCGCCCATTGCGGACAAGCACGCTCATCAATCGCTCGCCGATCCAGCATGGAAACACCGCTATGACGCGGATCATGTGTGATGCGCACCATGAGGTTGATAAGCTCAGCCTCTTCGCCTTCGAGCAATTGCAGGAAGTTGCGCCCATTATAGAGCAAGAGCCCTGTAATGCCCGAAACCGGGTTCTTGCGCGCGCTGGTTTCCAAGATGCCTTCGACCTCATCGCGGGACAGGCTCGGAGCTGTGCTGATATACAGATACTGACTAAGCATTAGGGCAAAGACATATAGCCGATAGCGCCGCTTGCCAATCGCAAAACGGCGCCATTCAACCTAGTCAAAATACCGGGAAAACTGCCAATTCGACTACTGATTCATCGTATCGAAGAAGTCTTCATTGGTCTTGGAATCCTTCATCTTATCGAGCAGGAATTCCATCGCATCGACTGTGCCCATCTGCATCAAGATCCGACGAAGCACCCACATTTTGGAGAGCTTGTCCTTCTCGACCAACAGCTCTTCCTTACGCGTACCAGACTTACCAACATCCAATGATGGGAAGATGCGCTTGTCCGAAACCTTGCGATCAAGCACGATTTCTGAGTTGCCGGTGCCTTTGAATTCTTCAAAGATAACTTCGTCCATACGGCTGCCCGTGTCGATCAACGCGGTTGCAATGATCGAAAGCGATCCACCCTCCTCGATGTTCCGCGCAGCACCAAAGAAGCGCTTAGGCCGTTGAAGCGCGTTCGCGTCAACACCGCCGGTTAGAACCTTGCCCGAGCTTGGCACCACAGTGTTGTAGGCGCGGCCAAGACGCGTGATGGAATCGAGCAAAATCACAACATCGTTCTTGTGTTCGACCAGACGCTTAGCTTTTTCGATCACCATTTCTGCCACTTGGACGTGACGATTGGCGGGCTCATCAAAGGTTGAGGATATCACTTCCCCGTTCACGCTGCGCTGCATGTCGGTAACTTCCTCAGGCCGCTCATCAACGAGCAGAACAAGGAGGAACAC